>NZ_LZHO01000001.1:0-2849 GCF_001690895.1 Gilliamella sp. Nev5-1
CCCAGTGCTTTACGTTGCTCTGTTAAAGCGTCACACATAGGACGGCTATAATCTGCGACTTTTAAACGTGCTTTTAATCGATTAAGCGCTTTCTTCTGGATTGCTGGTGCGATTTCTTTAAGGTGTCCTTCACAACGTATAAAGTACTTTCTTATTGCTCGTCCTTTCTCGTTGTTTTCAATCATCGCCAATTCTTTAGCGGTTCCAATTGTTAATAAGTAATCTTTTTCTGGCCTACCTCGTTGGGTATTTTTCCCCAAAACTGGGGAATATTGTTTATTATTTGTGCTTTGATTCACCAATTCGGGGGAATAATCCAATAGCAAATAATCATCATTTGGACTCAATGCGTACTCATCAATACGAGATTTAATCCATGTAGAAAAATCACGCCCTACACCAAGAAAACGATGTAAATCTTTCGCGCTAACTGTTTGCTGTAATTTGCCGTTGAATTGCGTTTCTGTTACTGGTACTAAATGATTAAAATCTGTCATAATTATTACTCCTAACGTGTCGAAAAATCCCTCTTTTAGCTAAATTTAGGCAAAGGGATACCGTCGGCTCAAAAATGAGCTTTGCTATAAAATCAATTAATTAAGCTGCTTTGCTTGGGTAAAGTGCTAAAATTTGGCTGATATCTGAATCAGTTAATAAGCTATTTTCATAACTAAGAATCAGATTAACCACCTTTTGAGCATCTTCCCTATTGGCTAGGTAATAGCGATAATGTGAGCCTATTCCGTCGGTATTAGATTCATCCATGCGCTTTAATGTAATGCCTAACTTTCTTTCTAGTTCTGAACAATAATTTCTATCGCTAGAAAGCCTACAGGTGCGCAATATCTCATTTTCGGTAATACCATTGTCACCAGTACACGCAATTAATAGGTAAGCTCTCGGCTTTTTGGGTAGCTTTTTATAATCAGATTGGCTATGATTGGAAGCGTCTAAGTTCCAATCTAAGCCCTCGATTATTTCGCGATATAGAGGGTTTTGCTTTATCACCATTATGCTACCTCACGACGTTCTACTCTGCGAGATTCAAGCCAAGAGTAAATCTCATCAGCTCGATAGCCAACACGGCGTAAACCGATTCTAATTTTTTGCGGAAAAGTTTTATCTTTCTTCTCTAGCGTGTAAAGGCTAGTGTCAGATTTGAAATGTAGTAAGGTTTTTACTTCTTGTTTGGAAAGGATTTGATTGGTCATTAGTTACCTCTTTATAAAAGTTTATAAAACAAGGTAACTGTAACAAACACTGTATATAAAAAAACAGGTAAATAAATAATTAATTTATAAATTTTTAGTTTATTTATTTTTTTAGGTGTTTTAAATGTTCTGGAATGACTAAGTCGTAATTCAGTTTAGTATTTTTATCTTGTGGAGCTAAAAGATTTCTTGATATATATTCTTTTATTGTTCCAAATGCAGGGGGGCATTATGGTTACTAAGAAAAGTGTGTATTTTTGTTGCTAAAGAATTACCGGTACAGTTTGGATATTTTTCCCTAGTTGCTTTGGCTATATCTAAAATATCTTTCTTTAATATATTTTCTTTTCTACCAACCACTTCACTTTTAAACGTTTTGTCTTTTTGGGCAGTGTTTTTTAATTTAGTTATGAAATTATCTAATTCTTCAGTTGTTATAATTAACTCATCTAACTCAAATATAAGGGGTTCTTTACATTCTATAATATTTAAATCAAACTTATCATCTAAAAATGATTCTTCTCCCGGAAGATATAAATATTCAACTGCTAGTTTTTTATGTTTTTGTATTTGAATATCATTAATAAACCTATTTGTTATTGCCATAATAATATCTGCATATGAAACACTAGAATTAAAATCACCTTTTTCAATATCTACATCTAATGACTTAGGTAATGGAGTTAAAGCCACATCCACCATATTTACAACTAAAAAAGAATCGATAGTTTTCGTCTCGTTGTTCTAATTTTTCCCATATATGTATTGGTATACTATCTATAAATGCATAAATGCTACTTGGTTGATTCACACGTAATCTAACGCATAATTGTATTTGATCATGAGAAGCAAAATGCAGAATATCATCCACATCTATATACTCGTCTTTAGATAAAGCATTGTTTATATATTGCGCTGCTTTTTCCAATAAATGGTATGTCCACACTTTTTAGTACCAAAAAGATAAGGTCATAGATTCATTTTATATTCAATGGGTGACTGGTAATTTAAAGACGAATGAAGCCTGTTGTAATTAAACCAATCCACATAGTGATTAAATTGCAACCTGAGTTGTTCAAGTGAATCAAAAATCGTGTTTGACACAAATTCAGTTTTCACCGCTTTAAATGTTGCTTCAGCAACAGCATTATCATAAGGGCATCCCTTATGGCTTAATGAACGCTCAATGCCAAATTCCTTTAAACATTCATCAAGTAGATGATTATCAAATTCTTTTCCTCTATCTGAATGAAATAACTCAACTGAATTTAAGTTAATAGGGATTTGGCTGATAGCATCCATAACCAGTTGAGCATTTTTATGTTTTCCAGCACTTCGTCCCACGATTTCTCGATTGCTTACATCAATAATCACACAAAGGTAATGCCATTGTTGTTTTACTCTCACATAAGTTAAATCAGTCACTAACACTTTGCGTTGTTGGCCTACGGTAAACTCACGATTAAGTTGCTTACTTACTGTTGATTCGTTGCTTTGTTCTGTATTAGCACAATATTTTTTACAGGTATATTTTGATACTCATCCGTTTTCTTGCATGATTCGACCAATTCGGCGACGGGATAATAGTATGCTTTTCTTTCTAAGCGCTACTTGTAGTCGCCTTGTTCCATAGGATTG
>NZ_LZHO01000002.1:0-8275 GCF_001690895.1 Gilliamella sp. Nev5-1
CTAGGAACACGCTCATTAGCACAGTCATTATTTTTAAGTTGCTCATTGATTCGCTCCTGACGTTCTAGCGATTGGTTTTCTAGCTCGCGTTTGCTTTGCTCATTATCTGCTATGATTTGATTGTTTTTAGCGATGTTCTGATTTAACTGTTCGATTTTTCCGAGCAGTTCATCGTTTGTTTTTTGAATTGCTTCTTTGTCTTTACACAAATTAACAATAACATAAATCATAAATGTAAAAATAATCGCTATTGCCGTGTATGTTTTATTCATTTTAAACCACTCAAATAAACCGTTTTACCGCCCTGCTTGGCTGCTGTTAACACTATTTGGCGATTATGTGTCGGACTAAAACCAATGTGCACCCATTGATTATGCTCTTGAATTAATTTATCGAACTGCACCCCAGCATCAACCAACTGTTGACAAATCTCTTTAGGCGTACCGAATGACGATTTAAAGTCTACCGCTAATCCCTTTGTGTGAGCGCTTGTTGCTACACCGCCAACTTTAGCATTTAGCGCAGGACAGCGATATCCAGACGTGATAATAATTGGCTTACCTAAAGCTTTTCTTACCAACTCCAGCTTAATAGCTGTTAATTGCACGTTGGGCATTAAATCAGCAGGCACAGAGTTATCAATTTTTAATCTACTAGCTGTTGTCGAGCGAGTAAACTCTTCTAGCGTAAAATGTTCAGTTAGCTTAGTCATCGTTGTTGTCAACCCTTTTTCTTAACATTGAATTTGATACTTGACGTAATTTATCAACACCTAAAAATCCAATTGCGCCACCAATAAACGGATTCATACTAACTGGTAAGCCAAAATAGTCTAGCCCACTGCTAGCAGCTAATGACAACGCACCACACAATAACGCTTCAACCCATTTACGGCGTCCGCCTACCCCGTCATATGTTAAACGACCGTAGGCTATAATGATGGATAGAATGACACCGTAAATTAATGGCGCATTCGATTGCAACCATTCCATGATTGATGATTTATACATGTTATTATTCTTCATATGAGTTAATAAGGTGACAGCGTACTAGCTATATTGAGTGGTGTGCGTGTCTAGCTTTGCTGTCGATTCTGTAGATGCCCCCAAACGTATCACAAACCAGATTTATCCAGATTGTGTAGAGGTTATGAGGGGGACTGTTTTGGCATGAGCTAGAAGATTCGAACCTCTATTATGATTTGAAGACCATAGTTTTCCCAATTAAACTAAGCTCAAATAATTATTAAAGCGACATAATCCAAACTAGCATAGACTCATCGCTTTCTAATGCGAAAAGTGGAACTTCTAGCGAACCCGATTTTTTAGAGCTGTTTAGAGCATCCAGAATATCGATTAAATATTTATCCTGCTCTTTTGCAGTCATAAAGCGCCTCAAAAAAATCAACATTTTTGTTTACTTTCCTGTTGACGTTATAAACATTTTTGTTTATTATAATTACATCTTAAAACAACACGGAGGAATAATGAAACAAAGTGAGTTTTTAAGATGGTTAGTTGCTCAAGGTGTTGAGGTAAAGCAAGGAAGTAATCACATAAAACTTTATTACAACGGAAAGCAATCAACAATGCCAAGACATCATAGTCGAGAGTTAAAAAACGGCACAATGAGAGCAATCAAAAAGCAACTAAATCTAAAATAATAAAAGCCCTCGCAAGGGGGCTTACTTAAACAGAGGTTATTATGTTTTATCCAGCAAAATTAACTAAAGATGATGGCGGTTATACTGTTACATTTCGAGATATTCCCGAAGCTATCACCTGCGGTGATGACTTAGAAGATGCTTTAAATATGGCACAAGATGCGTTAATTACAAGTATGGATTTTTATTTTGAAGATCATCGTAAAGTACCGTTACCAAGCAAAGCAAAAAAGGGAGAATATTTAATTGATTTACCAGCAAGTCTTTATGCAAAAGTATTGTTGCTAAATGAGATGATTGATCAAAATATTTCTAACGTTGAGTTAGCAAAGCGCATTCATGTAAAACCTCAAGAGGTACAGCGTATTGTCAATCTAGATCATGTGACAAAAATTGATACTATAAGTAAAGCCCTGTCTGCTCTTGGTAAACATCTTGAACTAAAAATCGCTTAAATTTTCATTGTTCCTCTAACAAAAAAAGCCTCAATTAGAGGCTTTCTTTATTACACTGCTCTGTAATGAACTTATTATCATTACCCTGAATTTTTTCTATTAGTTTGTTGCGTTCGCATTCCCATTTTTGCGGCTGATACATTTTATCCCACGCTGCCATCAGCTTTTCTTCTTGATTAGATAAATTAATTTTGTATTTATCAGACATATAAAGATATGTGCGTGCTATTACGCCTCGAATTTCGTCGCGCGGTTGGAATTTTCTTTCTTTAAAATCTACAGCAGTTTTACATTGACCATACTGTTCAAACGTGTTAGTAAATTGCGAGTATCGATAATTGGATCGGTCACCATTTACTTCACCAATCGCTGGTTGCAAGTTATGCATATCCCCTTCTATTTGATTGAAGGTAACATCTTTTTTACACGCTTTACGCCCACCATCTCGCCAACATTGTAGATGACGTCCGAAATTTTCGGCTGGCATAACATGTTCCCATTCAATGCGTTCAGCTCTAGCCTGATTTTTTCTTGGCTCATATCCGCATTTACCAAAATCTACAACACCTTTTTTACCTGTCCATGAAATATCACATCCGCAGTAAAATTCGGTTTGTGTTGAATTTGATTTATATAATTTAGTCAGCTGAGTTTTCGCATTGTCAAAATTTTGCTTACTAATTGCAATTTGATCGGATGTTGGCACTGATTTTGACTTTTTCGGCTTAGGCGTCGGTGCTACTGAATACGTTCCTATTCGACAAGTTTTAGATGCTGATATGCACGAATTGCCACACGGTATGCCTTTTCTACAATTTTTCGCATTTGAAATTGACGGGAATAATAAAAATAAAACTAAAATTAAAGCTATTTTTTTCATAATTTAATATTACCTGCGCTTAGAAAGCGCGCAGTTTAATATAAAAATTACAAAATTAGAATAAAAAAGCCCAACTTATTAAAATTGGGCTTCTATTTAAAAACAGTTTGGATACAAAAATTCCAGTCTGGGTACTTTATACCACTGTGCTCTTAAGAAATCAAGATTTTTTTGCTATAATTAAATAATTCCATCTCTAAACATATTTAACTTCTAACAGATAATAAAAAAGCCCGCATTTACGAGCTTTATATATAAAAATCCCATCATGACTAATGTAGTATACTTTCTGTCTCACGTCAACTAAATTAATAAAAAATATCATTTCTTTTTGATAAATTAGCGACAATATAACTTTCAAACGATTTTAGCCGTCTATCAACTGTATCTTTTGATATATCTCTCATTTTTGCTATTTCTCTTAATGTTAATCTCTCGCTCCCATCTGAGCCATCAATAACAACATCAATGCCACGGTAATACAAATCTGCTAATTCCCATTGTTCTCTTAACGCTAAATCTTTAGAATTTTTAGCATTTCTCATGCATTCATCAATAAATTCTAGCTCGTTTTCTATATAAACAAGGTTATGTTTAGGGTATAATTCTGAAAACATAGCGCTAACATTTTTATAGCCACATCTGCTAGAATATGCATTGCATGCACCCCACATTTTTAACAAATCAATAGCTTTGGCTAGTAAATTGTTCTCATTAGCTCTCTCAATAAATAAATTTTTACTATTGAGATAATTTTCAAATTGCTTAACATCTGGCTCATCATCAACGTACATATATTCTGCTAGCATTTGTTATCTACCCTTTTTTAACTCTTTTAATTTTTGCTTATACTCAGCTTTAATCTGTTTTATTTGCTCTATCGTGTATTTTTTTGGTTCGTGATACCCCTCTAACCATTCAACTTTTTCAATGCCAATTTTTTTCACCAGATTAATTCTGTATTCAATGATGTTCCCTGATTTGTGGTTATTACATGCTGAACATTGCTTGTGTACATTTAGCTCGCAAAATCGCAATTCAGGACATGCTCCAACACTACGATAATGTCCTGCGTGATATTGCCCCGTGTGATAGCGTCCACAACTGATACACGGCTCGTTTTTGTCTCGCTCTCGAATAAATGCATTAAATGCTGTTTGCGCTTTTCTTAAATGCTCTGACCGAGTTTTAATTTTCTCTTTTGTTATTCGTGTTAATTTAATTCTGGTTTGCTCTTGAACGCTGTTATCTTTTGCATATTGAATAGCACAATCAATTGAACAAACCTTGGCGAGTGAGTTAAATAATGCGAACTTTTTACCGCAGTTTTTACATTTTTTCTGTTTTATTTCTCTCTTCATCGTCTGAACTTCGCTTTATTCTTGTAAAACTTACCGCAAGAGCCTTTTACTTCTCCGTTAACACCAACCAATGGTCTATTACAGACATACAAATCCCAATCAACGTTATATAAACAAGCGCCATTGCATTCTGGGCATTTAAAATCTGTTTTAATTAATTTGTGTTTTCTCGGCATCATTAACTCTATTTAAATTATGCTGATTAATGTATTCTCTGCGTTGTTCTCTAACTACTGCTATTGCTCGCTCTAACTCTTGCTCTTTATCATCGTATCGTTTCAGTTGTTCTTTGTGTTCGTTGTTCATCATGCTACCCTAAATATTGTCTATCCTAGTTAATACTAAGTTGCCAGAAAAAAACGCCCCAGTATCAATGTAAACCCTGTTTGCAACTGGCGTCACTTCTCTTTGCGGAGTATGACCAAACACAAAAAATTCAACACCTTTTATTCCTGTATTGTCATATTTTTCAAATCGTTCTCGACTCCAAACCACTTTATTTAAATCAATAGGCTTGTTGAATACATATTCATTTGCTGGATAATCTGCGTGTGCAAACGCTATTAATTCGTTATTGATTGAAAGCTCAATAACTAAAGGCAATTCATTGCACTTATTAATTAAGTTAACAGCTTCCTGTTTATCTAAATCGTTTAATGTGAAAAACCAACCCCCACCGTTGTATTGCCATGCAGATAATGATTGTTCATCTCCATTAATTCCATTAATTGCCATTTGCTCGTGATTTCCACGAACCGTTTTAAACCAATCCTGATTAATTAATCGTAAACATTCTAAGCTTTGCGTACCTCTATCAATTAAATCACCAACCGCTATCAGTAAGTCATGTTTAAAATCAAATCCTGCGTCACTTAACTTGCTCATAAGTAAGTCGTAACAACCATGTAAATCACCAACTGCAAATATCTTTTGATACCTATTGCCATTAACTTTTAAATAACCCATCATGCCACCTTTGATAATTGGTCTTTGTACCAATCAAATATTAATAAATCTGACTTAGACTGCTCGCTCCAATTGACGCCCTTCTCAGCTCCAAATGCATATGCTAACTCCAATAAATCACTCAATTCTTTTTTACTCATTCTTCTTGTTGATTGCCCCAAAACAATAAAACCTGTCCCATCCAAATTGGGGACCGTTTTTTGTCCTTTTAGTGTTGCTGTAAAAACGTGCTTCCATTCTTCTGGAGTTAGCGTTAATCCGTGCCAATTAACTTGTTTCGATATATCCGTTAATGTTGCCCACATGCGGGCGTTTTGCTCTAAAGTTCTAGTCATCTCTTGAATACAAACTACTAATGGATTTTTACTATCAACTGGTAATGAGCGAATAAAATTAATTAAATTGTTTTTTACTGTTTCGCTAACTAGTTTAAATATTTTCTTATTTGCCATTACTTAGTTGCTCTCCAAATCACGAATCCCAAAAAAACAAACGAAGCTATTGCTACAATCACTTCATCACTCATCGTCTACTCCTCCGTCAACGCACAAACGCTTTTTATTTTCAAAAATCTTCTCGTACTCATTAGCCTTTGCAATGTCTTGCTCTAACGCATCTTTTTTGCCCGCTCTAATTCGATATTTCAAAATGTTGCCGAGACAAAAGCCCCTGAACTGCTCTACAGTCATGCTTCGAGCGATAATGTCGATAGATTCGATGCCTTCGATTATTTGATAGTGTTTTGGATTTTTTATGTTGTCACTCATCACCCGATCCCCCGTCTAATTCAGCCCGTGCTAGATATGCAATTAATGCAGAACTAATAAAATCAACATTTTGATTTAAAATTTTTTGTACAAACTCATTTTTTTTATAATCTTCGATCCCCTCAGGAATTGGAGTAATTAGATGTTTTTTAAATCTTTCTACTTCCTTTTCTAACTTTTGCTGTGTTAATTTAGTCATCCTTAAACCCTCACGCACTCAAAGTTATCAAGCCGAATTAGCTCTTTTACTTTCCACCCAAAAGAATTCTTTTTACCGTTTGATAGCTTTTTAATACATTGTTCGACTGTTAATTCTTCATTAGTAAAATGCGTCCAATTTATCGGTTGGTGTCCGTCTTTTATGATTGTTGCTGTTATTTTGTAAGCCATTTTTGTATCAACTCCCGTAATTTAATTTTGTCTTCTTCTGAATATTTTTTAACTCGTTCTGCTAATTGCCGTTTAATCTTTGCCGTATTTGCTTCTGGTTCTCTTATCGCTCTCACATAGTCATACGCTATTTTGTCGAGCATGTGATTAATACCGAGTGGGCAGTGGTTAACCTGCTCGCGCATATTTACGCTCTTTTTTTGCCGGCTCTGGATTTGCTCTAGCCTGCGATTCCAGTTGATCTACGTTATAAATACGCCCATTGTTAATACCTGCAAAAACAGTAAAATTACCTGAGCCATGGCGATTTAAAGCAACGTTAATTTCCATCAAGTTTTTATCTGCGTTATCGTTGTAAACAGCATCACGATAAATACCCACCCAGTAGTCACAATCTTGCTCAATTTGCCCTGTGTCACGGCTATCACTTGGAATCGGTCGTTTATCAGCTCTGGATTCAAGATTACGGTTTAATTGAGTTAACATAACAACAACGCAATTAAGCTCCTTAGCCAATGCTTTAAGCCCTTTAGTTATTGCACCGTAAGCCAGATCATTACGAGTATCATCACCTGTTTTTTCCTTCTCCATCAGAGTTAGATAATCAACCATGATCATACCTATTTGTCCCTTTTCTCTGGCCATCCGTCGTGCTTCTGAGCGAACATGAGATAGTGTTATTGCTGGTGTATCGTCGATGTAGATATTGTCGCTATTTGTTAACTCGTTCAAATGATGCATAACACGCGCAAACTCTGAATCCGAACCTAAACCACCGTCATAGAAAATATTGCTATTTACCGCTGATTCTTGGGCTAAAATGTTTTCAAGCATTTGCTCATCTTGCATTTCTAACGAAAACATCAGTACAGGTAATTTCTCATTCATAGCGCAATGACGAGCCATGTTTATTTCAAAAGTGGTTTTACCCATTTTTGGACGAGCACCAACCACAAACAGCGAGCCTCTAACCAACCCTTTAGGTGCTAATTTCTCATCTAATGCTTTGATTCCAGTTGATAAACCACGTGCACTATCTGCGTTTTCTAATCGTTGTCCAAGGGTTTCTGTCCATTTATCAGCAATTGTTTTTAACGACTTAAGTCCAGTTGTTTTACCAGTTTTGTTATAGTCATCAATTTGCGTAAATAACGCGTGAATAGCTGATATTTTGTCGCTAGTAGATAAATTTGATTTCTCAAAAATCATAGCGCTACAGTCGTTTAATTTTTGCAATGTGTAGCGTTCAATTGCTTTGTCTCGAACAATTCCAGCATAAGCTGTAACGTTGATCATCGACGGCGTATTTTTGGATAATTCAGCCAGATAAGCTAAACCACCGCAATCTTTCAAAGTTCCTTTTGCTTCCATACTGTCTGACAAGGTAATCAGATCAATCGGGTAGTTTTTACGATTTAATTCAAGCATTTCAGCAAAAATAACTTGATGATGTCTGCTGTAGAATGATTCTGGCTTCAATGAATAGATTGCTTTTTGACAGCGATCTGATTGAAAATCTAACATCATTGAGCCAAGCACAGCTTGTTCAGCAACTAAGTCATGTGGGATCACGTTCATAGCGTACCCTCCTTGAATTTTGTATAAGTTTCATCCTTAACAATGTATTCAAATTTAGCCTCCCAGTTTCTCTGGTTTTCACCAAACATCCAAGCTGGTGCTCTTTCTACAAAATCATAAAAATAGTTAATCAAATCATTGATATTTAGTTTTTTGTTGTCTTTAAAAAATTTTTTAACTAGATTTTTTCGTGCAGTAGTCATTTTTTGAATCTG
>NZ_LZHO01000003.1:0-6067 GCF_001690895.1 Gilliamella sp. Nev5-1
GACAGTTCGGTCCCTATCTGCCATGGGCGTAGGAAAATTGAGAGGGTTTGCTTCTAGTACGAGAGGACCGAAGTGAACGCACCGCTGGTGTTCGGGTTGTGATGCCAATTGCATTGCCCGGTAGCTACGTGCGGAATAGATAAGTGCTGAAAGCATCTAAGTACGAAACTAGCCTTGAGATGAGTTTTCCCTGAAGAGATTCAGTAAGGTCCGTTTGAGACTAAGACGTAGATAGGTCAGGTGTGTAAGTGTAGTGATACATTGAGCTAACTGATACTAATGAACCGAGAGTCTTAACCTTACAACTCGGAGTTGTTTTGGAGTTACGCGATAGGATGATTGAAGTTGATATATTTAGAGAGATTGACTTTAAATTGTTTAATAAATGAGAGAGCAGTTTGTTCCGGATTGAGCAATTGCTGTGGATATGAGATAATACATGGTAATTGAGAGAAGAGAAGACAGGATATGTCTGGCGGTAATAGCGCGGTGGTCCCACCTGACCCCATGCCGAACTCAGAAGTGAAACGCCGTAGTGCCGATGGTAGTGTGGGTATTACCCATGTGAGAGTAGGGTGCCGCCAGACTTTTAAATTTAGTGAAGCTCAGCAGCGATGCTGGGCTTTTTTACGTTTGGTATTTTATTTAATGGAGCTCTGATTTGTATAGTAATATCTAGAGCGGATAGTCCGAAGAATAACGGATTGAAGATGATAAGTTGATGTTGAATTGATGTTGGAATGAAATGAGTTCATTAATCATTGATAAAAAACCGAATTATCCATGTCCTATTTACCGCACAGTTCTCTAACTGGAAAAACCAGCCTCAGCTTCTTTTAAAAAGCTACGGTTTGATGTTCAGTCATTTTTTTATAATTAAATCCCCCTTTTGTTTTTATCATAGAGAATTTTCTACTTTTTTACTGTACTATTTTAGAGGAGCAGTTACAAGAGCAATTGAAAGACTCTTCAAAGGGAAAATTCCTAATGAAGCTATTGAAATTATTAAATAGGGTTGATTTTATGCCGGCATTATCTGAATATTCAAATATATCAAACACTGTATTCAATATATTGAATAAAAAAGGGTACCAAATCTGGTATGACGAAAGATTAAAAATGTACTGTGCCGAAAGAAATGGTTGGGATTTTATGGCGGATTCCCCGTCAGGTTTACTAGGTTTAGTTAGTATTTATGAGTTTAAACAACCAGCTATATATAAAGAATATTGGTGGAAAGATGACAATAAAAGTTTACTAGATAATTTAAGTAGAAAAAAACCTAAATACATATCAGTAACAGATAAAAAATAGACCCTGTAAATAAAAATGGATAAAAAAATTAAAAGAGTTAGCGACTGAGTTAGCTAAAAACATAAAAACTCAAGACGATTTGGGTAAATTAACCTGCTTTTTAAATAAACTCATCATTGAGGCAGTGTTAAATACGGAAATAATCCAACACTTAGGGTATGATAAACATCATAAAAAGTTAGGTCGTAATTATCGTAAGGCTATAGTAAAAAAACAGCCATTAGTGATGATGGTGAGTTAGAACTATCCATCTCACGGGATAAAGAAAGCTCATTTGAACCATAGTTAATAAAAAATATTAAACTCAGATTGATAAAATCAACCATCAAATTCTATTCCTGTATGCCAAAGGCATGACCGCACGAGAAATTGAAAAACTTTAAACAGATATATGATGTTGATATCTCTCTAGCCTTGATATCAAAGGTGAGCGATACGGTTAAAAGGCAAGTGATTGAGTGGCAAAATAAACCGTTGGATACGCTTTATCCCATTGTTTACTTAGGCTGTATTGCGGTCAAAGTCAGTCAAGGTGGCTGTATTATCAATAAATTGATTTTTCTAGCTTTAGCCATCAACTCTGAGGGGGGAATAAAGAACTATTAGGATCTTGGATAGCTGAAAATGAAAAGGCTAAGTTTTGGTTATCGGTTTTAGCTGGACTGAAGAATCGAGGAGTGGAATATATTTTAATTACTTGTATTGATAGTTTAAAAAAGTTTTCCTGATGCAATTAACACCGTTTATCCCGTGTCTGTACCTTGCATAGGGTGGGTAATAGTTTAAAGCTTGTTAGTTGGAAATACTATAAAGCATTGCTAAAGGTTTTAAAGCAATTAATCAAGCTAGAACCGAAGAGTAAGCCTTACAAGCTTTATCTCACTTGAATCGGTGTGAGATGAAAAATATAGCTACATAAGTCAATTATGGCGATGTCATTGGGATAATTTGACAGCCTATTCGAAAAATATTTGTAAGGCAATTTACACCATCAATGCCATAGAATCACTGAACAGCATCATTCGCCATGCTACAAAAAACGCAAGTTTTCCCGACGGATGATTCGGTGAAAAATGTGATTTATTTAGCTATCCGACAAGCATCAAAAAATGAACTATACCGATCCAAAACTGGAAAAGCGCAATGAGCCAGTTTATTGTAGAATTTGGTGACAAAATTACCCGTTACCTCTAACTGGCAAATACACAAAATTGAGGATAGGGTCTTTTCTATCGGTTAAGACACTTCTCCATAATCATTTTTCAAGACATTATATTTTAGTTGTAATTCTTAATTCTATAATAAAATTATATGGTTAGTATTATTTGTGTTGAAAAATATGTCATTCGATATATTTCCCTAAATGATAAATATCAGTTGCCTCGTTATTCATTTCTAAAGAGCCTAAAGCACCTAAATCCAAACTATATATATTATCAGACTCATTATTTTTCTTGACGTATATAAAATAGCCTACATCACCATCTTGACCTATTAAAAAATAATTGGGTGCAATGTTTTGTATACTATGTACATCATTTCTTTCTTGAATGTCATATATGTTATATATGTATATATATTCTTCTTTTTCAGTGGTTAATTCATACGGCTCTTTATCTTGAACCTCTTCTGACAAAAATCGTACATATAAACTTGGAAATTTGATATTCATTTCTTTTTCAAGAGTATACAATATTTCTATAATTGATTTCTTTTCCATAAAAAATTTACCATTCAATTAATATTCTATAAGTCAAAAAAAGGATTATTTATATTAGCATTTCTAATGCTATCGAAATATTTGTAAGAATCATTTAACGCTTTTTTGCTTGTGCTTTAGGTACACCGGCGTGAAGCATTTCTCTGTAACTTATATTGAATTCTTGTTTTAAGGTTGTATTCCATTCTCCATTAAGTGAGTTTCTAGTTCTTTGCGCATGACTAATGTTAGCATGTAGTAAACCAGAAAAAGATTGTAATAATGCCGCTGGTGCAACATTTCTTCGATAACTAGTTATATTTCTTTTAGTCCAAGCAGCTTGTATTGGATGATGGCTTTGTACGAATGCATCAGATCTAGTGTTTTTATGGCCTGAAGCTCTATTTGCATTAGGCGATAAGTTACCATGTATGTTTACATCGCCTTTTTTATATCCATTTGGAGCTTTACATATTAATCCCTACGATTTGATTGGCGGATATTGATACAGATTAAATCTACCCAACAGTCCAATCAAACCCAGTTGTGTAAAGCGTCCTATATCCAGATTATCGTACCTGAAAGTATTGTAATGTAAACTGGTTTCACTGTCTAAACATTGTCCTTGATATCTGAGATTCTGTTGTATCGGTAAGTTCTTCCCGACAGCCGTGCAGATTGGTGTGGAAATAGCGGATATGTTGTTCTTGGTTGCCGTCTGTGCCTATACGTGCTAGCGGTTCGTAGCTGTTCTGGTCGGTATAGATATATAGGCTGGTAGGATGATTCAGGCCGGTTTTCTTAATTATTGTTAAGCCATCTCACAAGAAGTAGGTATGGTTGTAGAGCTCGCTTTATTTTGATTTTGAGGTATTAATCAGGTCGCTTAGTCACAGAATATATATACATTTAAACCATTATTAAATGATTTTTCCAGAAAATCAATAAAATGAATAATTGATTCAAGCTGTAGCTTTTTTGTTTTAATAAGGCTTTCTAATTCTTTTATTAAGGGCTGAATTTCTCCATATAAAATAGTAGTATCAGCATAGTAATCATCAAATTTTTTTATTATTGGGTATTGATTTAATGGTATCGCATTATTGAATAATAAATCATGATCAGATTTTCCAAGTGAAAATATCGGTGTGTTTTCATCTATTTTCTTTTGATTATTTGATGCCATAAAATCTAAAGCCATAAATACCTCATGTTCTAATTGGATGGGATTGTTGTAACCTTGTCTACTGTGTTTTTGGCTTACCAGTCGTTTAGAGGTATCGTAAAAGAAATTTTTTACTTTTTTTAATGATGAATTCATTAATCATAGACACCAATCTCTTCTGCTTTTGCAATTAGCTCATCTTGCAATGAACCTTGTATTTCTTCTCCATCATACTCAAGCATGAAATCACCACTAATATTCGGTGGGAAATGTGTACCGTCTATGGTTCCAAAAACCGCAGACATTGTATCTACTATTACTATACGCAGAAAATTAAAAATCTTTTCTTGGTCTTTATCTGATAGCTTTGTGATAATACTTCTTGCTCTTGCAAAAGGATCATTAACGTTTGTAGATTCACTTGAATCACTTAAATGAATTTTATAATATTCAAGTGCATCATCTAAAAGTTCAGATAAGAGTGAGGTAACTACTAATTCATCTTTTCTTATTTTACCCATTTAACAACCTCTTTTTCTATTAGGTTTTGCTTTATTCATTTCTGGATACATTTCTTTATTTTTGGCGATTAATTTCTGAAAAGCGCTATTGGGTATTTGTGGGTAACCCCTTCTTAGCTTACGTATATCTCTAGCTAATAACTTTCTAATACTACTAAATTGTTTTCCTGTTTTAGAGTTAATTTTACTACGTGCAACAATTTCAACTTCATCTTTTTTAAGGAGCCTATGTTCTAGCTCTGGGAAATAAAGTAGCAGGGATCATACCCTTTGACAAGATTTTGCATAATTGCTTTTTGCCTTATATGGTGAGCATTCATTCCTAAATGATCAACCCAAGTCAACCCATTAGGCGTATACTCATACAGTTTAAACCCAGCAACTAATCCAATTGGGGCGGGCATAGTCAATATCCTACATCCGAATCTGAAAGTTTTGTAATGCAATCTGGTTTCTCTACCTAAATATTGTCCATTATATCTAAGGTTTTGCGCTACTGATTCCGTGCTCAATTTCCTGAATCCGTTTACTCCAGAGCTGGTAGCGGCATACTCTCAGTATTTTGCTATTTGAATCGGTTAACTTTTCCGGTTTTATACCTAATATATATGTTGCTATCTTTATGTTAAATATGGTTCTAAGTAAAAATCACTATCTACGAAACAATACTCTAGCCAATATCCAGATTCTTTACTGTATCCCTGTAATATAAGATTATTTTTTTCAATAAATATTTTCTGAATATATTCAAAAAACTCTAATTCATGTCTAAGTAACTTTTTTTGTTCAAAACTATTATTCAAATCATTGACAATAAAAATGTTTGCTTGGAAAAATGACCAATTAAAAACTGACAAACTAATATTACTGATGTACTGTTTTTTCTCTAGATCGTAGACTGACTCAAAATATATCTTAATTTCATTAGAAAATATTTTAGTCTCCAAAATATTACAATCTGCTATTTCTATATGTTGTATATTCATTTTTTAACAACTTATTTTTTTATGATCAGCCAGTGACTTTGAATTGGTATGTCCACACTTTTTAGTACCAAAAAGATAAGGTCATAGATTCATTTTATATTCAATGGGTGACTGGTAATTTAAAGACGAATGGAGTCTATTATAATTAAACCAATCCACATAGTGATTAAATTGTAGCCTGAGCTGTTCAAGTGAATCAAAAATCGTGTTTGATACAAATTCAGTTTTCACCGCTTTAAATGTTGCTTCAGCAACGGCATTATCATAAGGGCATCCCTTATGGCTTAATGAACGCTCAATGCCAAATTCCTTTAAACATTCATCAAGTAGATGATTATCAAATTCTTTTCCTCTATCTGAATGAAATAACTCAACTGAATTT
>NZ_LZHO01000004.1:0-15778 GCF_001690895.1 Gilliamella sp. Nev5-1
AAAATCAATGTGTTTTCTGACTGTTTTTATTGTGTTTATTTACAACGGTACTTTCTGCCACCTCATCACCTTTGTTTCGGATACTTACAATTAAGCTTGGTGCCACTTAAACAGGCTTTATGTTGCTAATTAAAGTGTGTTGATAGGCAAATGCCTATTTGATTAACCAAGCATAGTTTCACAAATAGGCGCTTTAGTGATAATGAATAAACTTAGTTTACAAAACAGGTAATTATAGAATTAATTCCAGCTTGCATTACTAACTTTATTTTTTGAAACTACTGCTTTATATCTGTTCTCATCAATTTAAAACTAAATTTTTTTGTTATTTTTGTTATTATAGTAATTTAATTCTTTGTCATAAAAATAACATCACTACCAGGTAACGGTTTTTTTAAGATGTGGCTTTTGATTTTTCCCCAAACTTGCATTTCACAAGCTTTACAATTGAACTTTAATAATAATTCTTCATTGTTTTGAATCAATTTCATTGGCGTTACTTTGTTTTTTACTCCTTGGATTCCTTTTGCTTGTTTTGGACATAAATTAAACGCAAATCGTAAACAATGTTTCGTTATCATTAGTGGGACATCATCTTTTATTTCGTGTGCTTCATACGCACTTTCAATTAATTTTACGCCATGTTGTGCATAAAATTCCTTAGCTTTATGGTTATATACATTGGCTAAGTAACTTAAGTGTGTCTCTGGGTAAATTGGTGTTGGTTTTAATTCTGGCTTACGTGTCTTACAATGATAATTGGCTAATCTAGCGGCGGTTAAATTATCGATAATTTCTCTTCTAAATTGATTTAGTCGGCTACTTGGAATAAAATAAATTTTTGACAAATTCATTTTAAATTCAATTAGGTGATATATTGTTTGCCCTATTTTAGATAAGTTATCTCTAATATTTTTCACAAATTTATCTGGTTGTTCTGCAAGATCAAATTCATCCTTTAATGCTAATTCAACACAAATACCCTCTTCACTTTTTGCTATTAATTCAATACCTCCTTCAATATTATGTAATTCAAATGATACACCTATGCGACGATTACTTGTTTCTTTCAATAAATTTTGCTGCCACATATGATCGAGATTCCGATTGACCATATAAGGTAGTTTAACGGAAAAAAGTGGTTTGGGAATTTCATTTGGGTAAATGCGGTATTGATTAGCCGAAAGTTTCTCTACTTTGTCAGCTCTAAATCCAAAAATTTCTCTTTTTATCAGTACATTTAAACCATCACCATTAGTTAATATTTTCTCGGATCTGATATCGATAGTTTTAGATGTAACTTTAGTTATCTCACCAACCTGCAAGCCAATAAATTTAGGTGAATTGAAGGCGCCTATATCAGGCTTTCTACCGTTTATAAAATAATCAGTGCTTCCTCGATGAAATGTTCGGTTGGGATCTGGTGTAAAAAAGTGCTCTGTACGACCACTTGATGCAAGTAAGAAATTTGATGATTTAGCTAAAATATTATCTAATTTTTGGCGATAAAATGCTGTAATATTTTTTACATAACTTAAGTCTTTATAGCGCCCTTCTATTTTGAATGATCTAACACCAGCTTGAATTAATTCCATTAGATTATCCGATTGATTATTATCTTTCATTGATAATAAATGTTTTTCGTAAGCAACAATACGACCTTGGTCATCTTTTAAAGTAAAAGGTAAGCGACAAGCTTGAGAGCAATCTCCTCGATTAGCACTGCGCCCTGTTTGTGCATGAGAAATATAAC
The DNA here is from genome assembly GCF_001690895.1 of Gilliamella sp. Nev5-1. NCBI lineage: Bacteria > Pseudomonadati > Pseudomonadota > Gammaproteobacteria > Orbales > Orbaceae > Gilliamella > Gilliamella sp. Nev5-1. The sequence goes on from NZ_LZHO01000004.1 coordinate 1,754, forward strand.
ATTGACCTGAAAAAGCCACACAAAGTGCTCCATGAATAAAAAACTCTATTTTCGAATCAATTTTTTTATTAATTTCATATATTTGAGTTAAATTAAGTTCTCGTGCTAAAACTATTTGTGAAAATCCAACATCAGATAAAAATTTTGCTTTTTCTGGTGTTCTAATATCCATTTGAGTACTAGCATGTAAATCAATGGGAGGTATATCCATATTCAAAATTCCCATATCTTGTACAATTAATGCATCAACACCCGCATCATAAAATTGCCATATGAGTTGCCTTGCTGGTTCAAGCTCATTATCGTGAAGAATGGTGTTTAAGGTTACAAACACTTTTGCATAATAACGATGAGCAAATTCAACTAACTGGGCAATATCGCTAACAGAATTCCCTGCATTATGCCTAGCACCAAAGCTTGGTCCACCGATATATACTGCATCTGCGCCGTGTAAAATAGCCTGCTGTGCAATTTCAATATTTTTGGCAGGGCTAAGTAATTCTAATTCATTTTTAGCATTATGATAGGATGGCATTATAAACTCTTTTGACAATGGGATTAATTGACGCTCTGTTCTTTATTTGACAAGCATTATTGTTAATTTAATAATGCTTGTCAAAAGCTTTCAGATAATTGTACGTTTGTATATAATTTTTGTTATAGAATGATTAGTTTTGGTAAGTCCTATTCTGTAAAGCCTTGATTCGTTTTTCTAATGGTGGATGAGACATAAACAATTCAGAAAATTTCGCTTTTTTTGCACCATTAATACAAAATGCCAGAATTGAAGTATCTTCACTTGGTTCATGGCTGGTTTTTAGTTTTTCTAACGCAGCAATCATTTTTGTACTGCCTACTAATTTAGCCGAACCAGCATCAGCATGAAATTCTCGATAACGAGAAAACCACATTGCGATAAGGCTTGCTAAAATACCAAATACAGTTTCAAAAACCATAACTATCAAGAAATAGGTTAACTGTGATAAACCACGATTACGATCATCCAATGCTTGAGCTACAACAGATGCTAACATTCTTGAAATAAAAATAACAAAAGTATTGAGTACACCTTGTAATAAAGTCATTGTGACCATGTCGCCATTAGCAACATGACTCATTTCATGACCAATGACCGCTTCTGCCTCATCTTGAGTCATTGTGTTTAATAAACCAGAACTTACTGCAACAAGAGAACTATTTTTGGTGGCACCAGTTGCAAAAGCATTAACATCCTGAGCATGATAGATAGCAACATCTGGCATTTTTATATTAAGCTCGGTTGATAAACGGCGAACAACATCGAGTAACCACTGTTCTTGATTATTACTAGGTTGAGTAATAATTTGCCCTCCTACTGACCGTAAAGCCATCCGTTTAGATAAAAGAAGAGATATAAAAGATCCACCAAAACCAAATAGTGCTGCAAAAATAAGTAAACCTAGCGTACTATGTGAATCAACACCTAAGATACTTAGAACAATGCCAAATACAAACATAACGGCTAAGTTAGTTAGAATAAATAATCCAATTCGCATCATATAGTTTCCTTTTTATTGTTGTTTTTAATTATTAAATAATAGATGATACATAACGATAGGCATGTAAAAGCTTTCCATAATAAAAGTAAAAAGAGCTTAGCTATGAAAAAATAACATGGATACATCATCTGTTAAATATGTTTATGAGTCTCACTGTTATATATTACTACAATTCTAGTTTTGGTAAAAAAGAGGAACAAAAATATTTTTCATTGATGAATACCTTATAAGCATCACACCCTTGTTTTCCATAATTTGTTAAAAAGGAGCAAATATCATCTTTTACATCCAAATTAGTCTTATAAGCCTTAATAATAATATTTAACAATTCACCAAATAATTCAAATTTATTAAAAGGTGGTAAATTGATCTTTGAAATATTCCGCATACCCTTTTCTGTTCTTGCCATTCTTGCTACTCGATGAAAAATGATTTCTTCTGCATTTGGAGCATACTTAATCAGATTTAGTAACATTGTTCTTTGTGATGGAAAATTATCTGGATAAAATGTGTCAGATTCCACATTTCCTACAATAAAAATACTTATTTTTTCAATGGGTATATTTAACCATGAGATATTTAAAATAAAGCCAATTGATTGATCACAAAATCTTTTATTTGCAACAAATATAAATTCAATTTCATTGTTAATCAAAATTCTAATTTTTATACTATTGAGCTGACTATTTATACGACCAACTATCCAACGCCGATCAATTGATATCAATTGAGTATAGTTTTCTTTTATTTTTTCAATTTTAATATTATTTATTTTAAGTTTATAGCTTAAATATGTGATTCTGTCTTTTACCTTGTCTAAATAACGGTATATTTCAGTATTAATAGTTGGTTGACAATTATATTTATCAAAAAGTTGAAGGGTCCTAAAAGCTACTTGAGCTCTATCAGCTCTTCCCATTAAACGGCGCCTTTCCCATTCTTCTTTCGACTTTGTGAAATAGTGGTGAAAAACTCCATACCCTAATGTTGGTTTTTTTAATGAAATTGGTTCAGCTTTCCACTTAGGTAAAGAAAATTCATTATCTATATAACTTCCGTCTAAAATATCACATATATGAGTTCTCATATTAAAAACTTTAGATGGTTTAAAAATTGATTTGACAGATGAATGAGGTTTCTTATCACAATGTGTGAATCGTTCTAAGACAAGCCTATCATCTTGTGTTACTAATCCACTTGACCCAAATAAAAGCCAAGGGATAGCAATTGCAGCAACATCTGTTTTTGTTTCTTCTGCAGCAGAAACAAAATCTCTGATATCACCTTGCTTAGGTAAAAAAAATTCATCAATATCACAAATCATAACCCACTCAAAAAGATAGCTAAAATTCTGAAGAAAATGAGAATATGCTTCTCTTTGTGGTGGAATATCCTTTTTTCTTGGCCAATGAATCCTTGTGATTTCACCAATCGCATCAAGGTTGATAAGTAATTCAGATGTTCCATCATCACTAACGTTATCATATAAAAATATGTGATCTATCCCAATAGATTTTTGATACGCAATCCACTCCATAATATATGGAGATTCATTTCTACATATAGCGCAAACAGCAAATAAATTTTTTTCCAACATTTCTATATTCCTAATAATTTTAAACTTTCATAGGGAACGATGATTACAATATTCAATATTTTTTATATTGATAATAATTATCAATTTTATATAAAGCGAATTCTGAATTATTAAAACTAATTGCACACAATATATTTAGAAAAATATTTCCATTTTTTATTAGTAGCTTTCAATAATTTTTTTATTATTTGAGCTAGTACGCTACCAGCTATTGAATATGTTTCAACATATTTGACAACAGCAGATTTGGAGACAACTATGATTCCATTTCAATAGGGCATTTGGTATGGATGGTAGCATTTTACCTATTCACATAATGCCCTATTTAACTTTCTAAAGTGCTAAAGTGCGTTCTATGGAAATGAGAATAATATAATTACCATATACTATGTCAATCTCGAAAAGTTTTTTGTTCGTGATTTATATTACTCGTTCTTAATTACTTTTCAAATGATGATTTTAAAGGAAAATAAGACTCTAAAAAATCAATTGTCATATCATTTACAGGTAGAAGTCTGTCTTCGGGAACTGCAACATCATTAATACAAATAGTTTTGTATTTTCTTGTTTTAAAAACTCCATTAAACTGTTTATCAATCGTTTTTTTATATAAAGCTAAATAACGATGTGACAATTTAGATGGAACAGCTAATCCTTTTTGAAATCCGTAATGATACTGCATAAATGCAATCGGTCTTAAATCATTTTTGGATCTAAATCTTTCTTTTTCACATTTAGAAAAAGCAGCTTCAAATTTATTTTCTAGAAAATATAAAAGACTTCTTCTAGATGGATAAGGACAATGTAACATTATATCATTACCAGATTTTCCAAAATCATTCTTAATTAAGTTAATTGCATTGCGATCAGATAATAAATATTCTTCTCTAGAGTCATCAATATCTGCTTCATATACTCTATTCTCTGATGGGAAATACTTCATAATACCATTAGCAAAGAAAAAATCACTTGGCGTACAAAAATCAGTTAACATAAAATCATCATTAAAATAAAGGAAATGTTCAGATAATCCGTCTATATGGTGAAGCTGTGTTTCGATACTACTTGAATTAAAAGTAGGTAAAGCGTCTTTATTTTTATAAATATCTTTATGATCAATTAACGTAATTTTTTCATTGCTTATATCTAACCATTCTGGCGTTTGCCCGCAAGTTACAATAAAAATCTTTCTTATAAATGGTGCAAACATCTCAATAGATCTTAACAAATATTTTAATTCATTTCTATTTCGAAAGCGTTCATCTTTATTTGCCCTACCTTCTCCTTCTAATGAATCATTAATATTATTAGAATATAAATCTTTCTCTGCTTTCCACTCAGTATCGTCTCCATTAACCCAAGTGATAACCGCATCGATAGGAAAAGAATAACAAATTGAGCTAGATTCTAAATATTCATCTAAATTTTTATTACAATTAACATAGCTTTTAAATGTATCTATAGTTAATTTACTAATAAATTTATTACTTCCCTTAATCGTATAAAGAACTAGATCAGAATATGTTTCTTGCTTGCTCCAAAAATATATTCTTATAAGTGAATAGTATTTATTTGAAAAAGATTTAGTTGAATATTCATTTTCGATATGAATTAAATCAAAATATTTAAGTTGAGGAATGTCTACTTTTTTCTTAATATTTTTTATTAAGAAAAAATCATTATCAACTTTTAAATAGTAATCTCCTTCAGAGAACCAGTATTGCAGCATACTTACAAAAAGATTCATATCTTTATAATCAATATGAATTCCTTTCATCCAAGGATCTTCTGTTGCACCAGTCATAAAGGGAATATTTACTAACTTACAAAAATCCATTAATCTTTCATAAAATAATTGACCATTATTGCTGATGGCAACTCTTTGATAATAAATTGGGGCTTTATTTTTTTTCTTATCTTTAGTTTTATCTTTAGTTTTATCTTTAGTTTTATCTTTAGTTTTATTGGATGCAATATCCGATATTTCTGGTAAAACAATTTTTCTTCTTTTAGCTTTATAATCATCAAAAAAAAGTTTAGGATTGCGAAATAATTTCCTTGCTTTTGCTTTAAGTTTCATGAGACCTCTTTTATTTACTTTTTATTTACTTTTTATTTACTTTTTATTCCATATAATGAAATATATTTTTTATATTATCTATAAAAACTTTTCAAAAATATCATTAAATTATTTTTATCGTATAACAAAGATGCTTTTTGTGTACTAAAATCATTAGCACAAATAGAGTGCGGTAATATTTTCTTTTTCTTTTTATGACTTAAAATATTATAGTTTGTGTTAGCAAATGCTGAGCGAATATTAAAATAATAACAGATATCTCGAGCCAATATTGACCGCCCCTCAAGATACATCATCCATGGTATTAAAAAAGTTGCTAAATTAATATCATTATTAGCTCTAAAACGATTACTGATAAATCCATTGATATCTTTACTAAAATAAGACCATGCATACTTAAAATAAGATTTTTTCAATGGTACGTAAGTATGGACTAAAGGAATATTTATATTTTTGCCATATTTTTTTAATAATAATTGCCTGGAATTTAAGCATGCTGCTAATGTAGGTGTGTTTACACCTTTTTTAAGCATATCATCTAAGTTTCTTTTATTTAAAAATAGAGATGTTAAATTATTCCCACTTAGAAAGTGAGATTTTGGTAATTCTCTAGCGACAAAAACATCGTCATTAAAATAAATAAAATTCTCAGATAAGCTAGGTATATTATGAAGATGGGCTTCAATAACATGAGAATTAAATGTCGGAAGATATGTTTTATCTATTATTTGATTATGATCAACAACAATAACTTTATTAGGTAATGTAAATTCTGGAATTTGATTATCTGTAACTAAAAATATATTTCGTACCCATGGCATAAAAAGATTAATGCTTTTAATTACATAAAATAATTCGCCATGATTTTCAAATCTCGCATTATCTATAGATATTGGGTTCACTACATTTATGTTTTGCTGATTTTTATAGTATTCTAATTTTTTTACCCATTTTGGATCGTAATTATTAACCCAAGTAATAACAACATCAACAGGGTCACAACTTGTATTAATATCTATGTTATATAATTTAAAATCATTTGTAATTAAAATATCTTCCTCAAAAACATCATGATTTTGCTCATCAAAAGACAACGGATATTTTTTTATAAAATAATCTCTGAAAAATATTTGAGGATTTTTTAAAAATTTAGTAAGTTTACTCATATATAATATCTATAGACTAATATTAAGTTTAAAATCCTTATAATAAATGGATCCCTTAATTTGGGATTTATTACACAAATAACTTCGATATTTTTCAAATAACAGAATATCAGGTTTCTGTCCTTCTTTCCAAAAACGGTCTAACCCATATTGAAAAGTCAAACCTTGTATATCATAATGAGCATTGCTTAACGCTATTACTGGTAATCCATGGATAAGTGCTGATAACCCACAGGTGCTGTTAACTGTAACTAATCCTATTGCTTTTCTTAATAAAATTGGCATAGGGATGCTGTGGATATATATAACTCTTTTGCTTACACCATAGCGATTAGCTAATTTTTTTATTAAACGATTATAATTATTAAACCCCTCGTCCATTGGGTGATGTTTTATTAATAAATAGCTCTTTTCATCAGCAAACAGAGAAAATGAGCGAATAACTCTAAAAATATACGATTTCATTGAATGGTAATGACTATGAACCTGTATTTGGAAATCTTGATTACATTGCAAAGGAAAAATATAGAATGGTTTATAATCATCGTTAATGATATTCTTTATCAACCTAGGTTGGGTTAATTTTGCTTTGAATTTTCTGATTAAAGCCAAGCTCCAACGAGAAGCATAAAAAAGTAACGAAGTCTTCCTATGGTGCACATAATTATAATATTTGTATTTTTTTAATAATATAAAAATATAATATGTAATACTATAATAAACCATTGAGTAAAAATGAGACTTTTCCTTTCTATCATTAATAGGTGTAATTTCAATATTCTGATAAAAATCATGATTTTTAGGCAAAAGAGAAAAACCATTAACTCCATTTTTCTCAAATGTAATATAATGTGGTCTAAAATAGCCTTCTTCAAACACCCAAAACGATAAATTTGAATTAGAATCTACTATTGACTTCGCTATCTTATGATAAATACGGCAATCACCAAAAACAACAATGGCATCAATAGCATTCTGTTGGATATAATTTTCTAAAAATTGAGGAAAAGCGTCAATCGATTCGCAGAAAGAAACGCTATTTCGTGGGTAGAAATGTTCATCACCTCCATTTAAATTTATTTTATAAACATTACAGCCAGACTTCTGTAACCACATTCCTACATTTTTGAAAAAAGGACCTATAGGACCTTGTAACAAGAGTATATTAGTTTTGGTGCTAGCTAGTTCGTATAAATAATGGTTCATTATGTTCTTTTAAAAAATTTTAAGTTATTTTATGCAAAATTAAGATAATCAATTACCCTAGCCTAACATAAAAATATAATTTACTGTATTTTATCACAAATAAAACAAATAATATTAAATTTTTTACTAAAAGAGATAACTTGTACCACCAAATAGCTGCATTAGAAAAGAAAAAGCACGATGATGAAGCTTGTGGTGAAATAGAAACCGCTCATCCAGATTATCTTGGCTCTCAAGATATGTTTTATGTTGGTAATTTAAAGGGTGTCGGTCGGATTTATCAACAGACTTTTATTGATACTTATTCTAAGATTTCGCATTGTAAATTGTCTGTGGCCAAAATGCCAATTACAGCAGCCGATTTACTCAATGACAAGGTCTTACCATTTTATAATGCTCATCATTTGCCAATGCTTCGAATATTAACCGATAGAGGAACGGAGTTTTGTGGCACTATTGAAAAGTATGATTATCAACTTTATCTGGCGATTAATGATATTGACCATACTAAGACAAAATCTATGTCGTCACAAACGAATGGGATCTGCGAGCGCTTTCATAAAACTATTTTACATGAGTTTTATATGGTGACATTCTGTAAAAAGCGCTATTCAGATTTAGAAACACGCCAAACAGATCTGGGCAATTGGCTGCATTATTACAATAATGAACGAACTCATCAGGGAAAAATGTGCTGCGGTCGAACACCAATGGAAACATTGTTTCATGGAAAACGGATCTGGGAAGAAAAAATCTGAACTCGATTTAACCTGCCAGATACCCAATAAAAACTGGTAACTGTTAGATTAGGTTTGAGCTAGTATACCTAAATTCGTTTTTAGTTAATCTTTCAATGCTGTAAACTCGTTCTTTTTGGTCTCGCATCTTGTACTCCTTAGGTTGGTTTGGGATGTTTTGGACTGAATTATAACCAAATTTGTGGAAAGGCTCGCATATAGGCGATCCTTTCCACCTGTCCTAAAGGGTAAAATTTAGGGATATGATAACCTACTCGTTTGATAAACTGTAATTATTCTAAATTACGCATTAATAAAGCATAATTCAGATCAATATCTTCGGGAATGGGAATATAAACAATATGACCATCGCCAAGTCCTGCTGGCACTGATTGCCCTTTTCTATTTTCCATACGTTCAATAATAAAAGTGGTATTGCCCTTTGGGGTCATCATTTCAACACTATCGCCGACAGAAAATTTATTTTTTACAATAATTTCAGCGAGACCATTTAATCGCTCACCACTAAATTCACCCACAAATTGTTGTCTATCAGATACTGAATGACTATGTTCATAGTTTTGCATTTCTTCATGCTTATGGCGACGTAAAAAACCCTCGGTATAACCGCGATGAGCAAGCGCATTGAGTTCTTGTAACAAACGAGGATCAAAAGGTTTACCCTCGCTCGCGGCATCAATCGCTTGGCGATATACTTGTGCTGTTCTTGCACAATAATAAAAAGATTTTGTTCGGCCTTCAATTTTGAGTGAATGTACGCCAATTTTAGTCAGGTCGCCTACTAACTCAACCGCTCTTAAATCCTTTGAGTTCATAATATAAGTGCCATGCTCATCTTCAAAAGCTTGCATATATTCGCCTGGGCGCCCAGACTCTTCAAGCATGAATACTTTATTTGTGGTCTGCCCAATACCTAATGTTGGCTCTACTTGTTGCACAGGGATGGGCTCACATTTATGTACAATTTGACCAACTTCGTCTTCTTTGCCTTCAGCAACCTTATATTCCCAACGGCATGCATTAGTGCACGTACCTTGATTGGAATCACGTTTGTTAATATAACCAGAAAGTAAACATCGACCAGAGTATGCCATACATAGCGCTCCATGAATAAATACTTCTAATTCCATTTCGGGCACTTTTTCACGAATTTCAGCAATTTCATCAAGTGATAATTCTCGGGATAATACAACTCGGGTTAAACCCATCTGGTGCCAAAATTTTACTGTAGCCCAGTTAACTGCGTTAGATTGCACCGATAAATGGATTTCCATTTCAGGAAAATGCTCACGAACTAACATAATTAACCCAGGATCAGACATAATAAAAGCATCGGGCTTCATGTTTACAATAGGCTCTAAATCACGAATAAAGGTTTTTAATTTAGAGTTATGTGGGGCAATATTAACTACCACATAAAACTTTTTGCCTTGGGCATGGGCTTCGTTGATCCCAATTGCCAAATTTTCATGATTAAATTCGTTATTGCGAACACGTAGGCTGTAGCGAGGTTGACCAGCATAAACGGCATCTGCCCCATAAGCAAAAGCGTAACGCATATTTTTAAGGGAACCAGCTGGCGAAAGTAGCTCTGGTTTTGCATATAAAGTTGTCATTAAAAAATGCCTCTGATTTCAAGTCAGTATTACTTATTTGTAATAGGTTAAGCAAAATAAGATGGGCATTTTACGCTTTAGCATATCTATTGGCAAATTTATTAGTTACCCTCAATAAACGCCCCTTTATTTTAAAGCGTATTTCTAGCTATTTAGCTTGGTAGTTGACAAGCTAAATAATCTATTTTATTAGCAATTAAAATGACATTATCTGGGAATTTTTTGATATTTCCTTGTTTTCTGAGCATATGATCAATATGTTTATTCAGCAATAATAAGCTATTTTATTAAAAGTTTAGTAGTAGCTTTTTAATCATTATGTGTGTTTAATTTATTAACACATATTACTTTATTTGAAATAACTTTACATATAATTAATGACCCAATATATAAAATACCGATTGAAAAGAATGGTAATTTATAGGCAAAAGATAATGTAAATGTTATGCTTACAGCATGTAAAAGTATATGTTTTCAAACTATTATTTAAAGGTAATTTTATGGCTATCCCTTCTTTTTTAACACTATATAACGAACTTGTCTCTACCCCGACAATTAGTAATGTCACTAACGAAAAATTGGATTATTCTAACCAACCACTTATCGAGAAGTTAGCTACTTGGTTTGAAGATTTAGGTTTTACTATTGATATTCAGCCTGTCCCCAATACTCGATACAAATTCAACATGCTAGCAACTTATTCAAACAGTGACAATAAAACGCAAGGCGGTTTATTACTAAGTGGGCACAGCGATACGGTTCCTTTTGATGAAGGACAATGGACAAAAGATCCTTTTAAGCTAACTGAAGAAGATAATAAGCTATATGGATTAGGTACTGCCGATATGAAAGGTTTTTTTGCTTTTATTTTAGAAGCGTTACGTGATATTGATCTCAAAAAGTTAAACAAGCCAATTTACGTTCTAGCTACCGCTGATGAAGAAACCTCAATGGCTGGTGCATCATTTTTTGCTAAAAACACCAATCTTCAACCTGACTGTACCATTATTGGCGAGCCAACATCTTTAATACCCATCCGTGCTCATAAAGGGTTTATCTCTAATTCTATAAAAGTAATTGGTAAATCAGGGCATTCTAGTGATCCAGATAAAGGTATTAACGCTATCGAAGTGATGCATTTAGTCATTGAACGCTTATTAGTCCTGAAACAGCAATTTAAACAGCAGTACCACAATGAGGGGTTTAGTGTTCCCTATCCTACATTAAATTTAGGTGTTATTCATGGGGGCGATGCAGCAAACCGTATTTGTGGTTGTTGTGAACTGGTCATTGATATTCGGGTATTGCCTAATAATGATATCGATTCGCTTTATAATACCCTTTGTGACGTACTTCAGCCTGTCATAGATAGATACCCAAATCGGGTTGAAATACAATACGAAGTTTCACCTATTCCAGGTTATGAATGCAAAAAAGATCATCCGGCATTACAGCATATTGAAAAGTTAGTTGGCCATAGTGCCGAAACAGTGAATTATAGTACCGAAGCACCATACTTAAATCAAATCTCACCAACTATTGTGTTAGGTCCGGGATCAATTGAACAAGCACATCAACCCGATGAATTTATTTCATTAGATTTTTTAAAGCCAACCAAAGCAACAATAGAACAATTAATTAAAGATTTTTGTATTTAGAACAGCCGTTTATTCGCCGATCATTTCGGCGAAATTTGTTTAAATTTCAAATGTGGAAAAATCGGTGGCTATTTCGGTATTAGGAAATATATTTTTAGCTTCGCTAACCAATTTATCATTATCATGTAAACTATATCTAGGGCTAATATGAGTCATAATTAGCTTTTTAGCATTAGCTTGCTTGGCTATTGTTGCGGCATGTGTTGTTGTCGAGTGGCCGCGCGCAATGGCTTTATCCGCTAAAGCATGTTCTTGTGTTGCTTCATGCACAAGGACATCAACATCTTTAGCAAGTTCAATCGACGCTTCACAAGGTATTGTGTCACCTAAAATCGCTAATTTCCGACCTTTTTTAAGGTCATTATATAAAATACGATAACCAAAACATGGCACGCGATGTTGTAATAATTTTGCTTCAACTCGAAACTGGTTATCTTCAAAAACGGTACAATCTTTTTCAAGCTCAATAATATTAAGCGGGTAGTTTAACCAAGAATCACTAATTTCAATGACCGTTTCGATAAACTGCTTAATACCTTTTGGACCAACCAAAATTAACGATGATTGATTTTGCATCAAAGATTGGGATGTTAAAACACCGGGTAGCCCAAACAGGTGATCACCGTGTAAATGTGTTAAAAAGAGGATCTCAAGTTTAGAAAGGCTAAATTTGGCTTTTTGCATTTGCATCTGAGTTGCCTCACCGCAATCAAAAAGCCATAAGCGCCCTCTTTCTTGCCTAACATCTAGCACAATACTACTCATGTTACGTTGTGCGGTAGGAGAGCCTGCGCTTGTTCCTAAAAAAGTTAACTTCATAAAAATCTAAATATTTTTGCGTTCAATGGTTTGCTCACCCCAGAACAGCCTATCAGCTTTAGTTTTAGCAAAAGCGAGCTTTAAAACTTCATCACTCCCTTCTGACCAAATCTGCTCAGCTAAAGTTTCGTCATTATTGGCTAATTCAAAAATAGCTTCGGCAATTTCAATAGATGTTTCACGAATAGTAGCCCAAGCTTTGATATCGTGCATTTCTTTTTTACCTACGTTCATTTTGCTACTCCTTTGGGTTGAATTTGATGTAAAATAACCCGATTTATTGCAAAATACAATAGGCAAAATATGTTATGATAATAATTATTTCACCAGCAAAAACCTTAGATTACCAATCACCATTATTAACCTAAAATTATACGCTTCCTCAATTTATTAACTCAACTAAAACCCCCCTATAAAAAATTCAAAAATAGCGTCGACAATTTCAATAAATATTTCACGAATAGTAGGCCAAGCTTTGATATCGTGCATTTCTTGTTTATCTACGTTCATTTTGCTACTCCTTTGGGTTGAATTTGATGTAAAATAACCCGATTTATTGCAAAATACAATAGGCAAAATATGTTATGATAATAATTATTTCACCAGCAAAAACCTTAGATTACCAATCACCATTATTAACCTAAAATTATACGCTTCCTCAATTTATTAACTCAACTAAAACCCCCCTATAAAAAATTCAAAAATAGCGTCGACAATTTCAATAAATATTTCACGAATAGTAGGCCAAGCTTTGATATCGTGCATTTCTTGTTTATCTACGTTCATTTTGCTACTCCTTTGGGTTGAATTTGATGTAAAATAACCCGATTTATTGCAAAATACAATAGGCAAAATATGTTATGATAATAATTATTTCACCAGCAAAAACCTTAGATTACCAATCACCATTATTAACCTAAAATTATACGCTTCCTCAATTTATTAACTCAACTAAAACCCCCCTATAAAAAATTCAAAAATAGCGTCGACAATTTCAATAAATATTTCACGAATAGTAGGCCAAGCTTTGATATCGTGCATTTCTTGTTTATCTACGTTCATTTTGCTACTCCTTTGGGTTGAATTTGATGTAAAATAACCCGATTTATTGCAAAATACAATAGGCAAAATATGTTATGATAATAATTATTTCACCAGCAAAAACCTTAGATTACCAATCACCATTATTAACCTAAAATTATACGCTTCCTCAATTTATTAACTCAACTAAAACCCCCCTATAAAAAATTCAAAAATAGCGTCGACAATTTCAATAAATATTTCACGAATAGTAGGCCAAGCTTTGATATCGTGCATTTCTTGTTTATCTACGTTCATTTTGCTACTCCTTTGGGTTGAATTTGATGTAAAATAACCCGATTTATTGCAAAATACAATAGGCAAAATATGTTATGATAATAATTATTTCACCAGCAAAAACCTTAGATTACCAATCACCATTATTAACCTAAAATTATACGCTTCCTCAATTTATTAACTCAACTAAAACCCCCCTATAAAAAATTCAAAAATAGCGTCGACAATTTCAATAAATATTTCACGAATAGTAGGCCAAGCTTTGATATC
>NZ_LZHO01000005.1:0-93646 GCF_001690895.1 Gilliamella sp. Nev5-1
AATTAGTTTCTATCATAAATTTTAGTTTTAAAATTGCTTTGTTTGAAAAATATAGCTATATTTATATGGTGATTTTGCAATTCAAATCTATCCAACTCTTGATTTGATAGTTTTTTACTGGAAGTCTTATATCGATAAAAATTTTTGTGATATTCAATTTTTTCATATTTCTTCATCTTTATTTATGAATCTAATTTACAAGTTATCCATTCTACAAGTTTTTTTCCATCTAACCGTGAGCAATGAACTCAGTATCCTTTTAATTCAGGTTTCATCGATAATCTTATAAACCATTGTTCGCCTTTTGAAATATCTTTTTGTAATTTTACTTTTTTATAAACTATTTTCACATCAGAATTTAACTTTTTGATAATCCAGTTTTCTAACGTCATGTTGTTGTTTTTTGCTTGTTTTTTTCATCGAATAAATATTTTTTTTTCTGTAACAAAAATAAACGATATTGATCTTTGCTCCATTTTAACCTCTTTATAGGAAAGCTGATTAACATGTAATCGGCTATATGAGTTAAATAAAAATAGACGAATTTTTGGTTGGTTTAGCTGCTCGAATACACAATAACGTGAAAATAAGCATAAATAAACCAATTAAAGAAAGTAACCCATATAGCCCTCCTAATTATTGCTTTTAAAGTTTTATACTAATTTTATACTAATTAGTATAAAAGCTAGTTTAAATGAAAGCCGACCAACCACTTACATTTAGGTAACCTGCATCTTTTATAATGTGGATTTGCTTATTTTTAACGAATTGTAATAGGTAAAATAGCTATGTTTAACCAATTGAAAAATATTATGAAAAATTGTATGTTTCAGATAGAGGTTGTTATTTGATTAGTAGGTGGAGGATGTCCACCTACGATGTTGTTTTATATGTTGAATATCTTTGTTATCACATTAGTTTTTTTGATAAACCGTTTTACCACCGACAATAGTTGTTAGAACTTGTACATTTTGCATGTCAGTTGCTGGAATGGTAAATGGGTTGCGATCCAAAATAATCAAATCAGCAAATTTACCTTTTTCAATTGAGCCAATATATTCATCTTGCTTTAATACATAGGCGGCATTAATAGTGGCACTACGCAATACTTCAATAGCGGTTAAATTACGATCATTATCTAATCGAGGATGCTCCGTATCGATTTGTCTGGTCATGGCAATTTGGAAATCATACCATTCATTTAATGGATCAATTGGCCAATCACTTCCAAAAGCGCAAGTGACACCAGCATCAATATATTGGCCATGTGCCTCTAAGCCGTTATAACGTTCAAGACCAAATAATGTTCGATACTGCTCAATCATTGCCGTACTACAGCCTGCCCATTGGAATGAAAATACAACACAAGCGTTTAATTGTTTATATCTAGCAAACTGATGTGATGCGCTTAGTTCATTATGTGCGGTACTTGGGCGAATATCAGCATCAGGTAATGCTTTACGCATTTTTTCAATGGCATCAAGCACGACTTCAATTGCACCTTCACCTACTGTATGCATATGTGGGTGAAATCCCGCTTTTGCTGATTCAAGTATTAAAGCATCTAACATCTCAATTGAGTAATACAGGTCACCATAACGATCTTTTTCATCAGTTAACTGGTATGGCTGAAGCAAGCGTGCTGTCATTAATGGTGCTTGCATTACGCCATCTACAAATAGTTTGGTATGCGATATCTTTATACCGGGCTTAGGTTGCCAGTTTTTATCATCGTAACGAGAAGCAAACTGTTTTACTTTTTCAATGACATTTGGAATATCCGCTATAGACGAAACATCATCTGGTGGCAGTTCACGGGCACCAAATAGACGAATCGAAAGCGTATCTTGTTGTTGTAGTCTTAAAAATGCATCAGCTTGGGTTTCGGTAATGCGCGCATCCATCACTGAAGTAACCCCTTGTTTATTGAGCTCAGCTTGTGACAGTTTTGCGATGTTAACTGCTTGTTCGTCAGTCAGTTTAGAAATGCTGTCAAATGCGCGCATGGCTGGTGCATCTTCTAATATACCATTTAATTCGCCGTCGTCGGTACGACCAATCTTTCCATCTGTTGGTTCTGGCGTGTTTCTATCTAAACCAAATTTTTCTAATGCAATGCTATTGGCAACGAGGGTATGGCAATCGTTTGAGAACAAAATTACGGGTCTTTTCGTATTGAGTTTATCAAGATCAAAGCGTGTGATATCTGTGCCAATTGGTAATACCTCTTGTCGTAACCAACCACGAACTTGTAACCAATTATCGTTGTGATTTAACGAGTCTTGATCTAAAGATTGTTGGATAATGGCTAAGGTATCATCAATGGTTAAACTTTGATAATTTAAATTGCACGATGACAATTGCATCCCGCCCCAAAAAGTGTGTAAATGGGAGTCAATAATGCCGGGCATCATCGTTTTGCCTTGCAAATCATAAATCGTTGTATGATTATCAACATAGTGGCTGTTATTTATTTCTTGGGTTGTGCCAGTTGCAATAATATAGCCATTTTCGATTGCAATAGCTTCGCAGATACTATCGTGTTTGTCTGCGGTATAAATATAGCCATTAATATAAATAACATCAGCTTTAGCCATTATGAGTGTTCCTTAAATAAAGATCAAAATGAAAGGTGAACGATAGCAGATTTATAAAAAATTTGTCAAACGTAATAATTTTCTTTATTGTGTGTCGAGATTATGCTACAAATAAACTATATTAGTTACAGCGTCACAAGATGAGTCAATGAAGTATCAGCAATTAGAGAACCTTGAATGCGGTTGGAAGTGGCACTATTTAGTAAAAAGGCACCTAGAAGGTGAGTTAATAACACGTTATATTGAAAAAAGTGCTGCGCAGCATGCGGTCAATGAGTTATTGTTATTAGAACATAATCCAACGGGTGTTATTGATTGGATAAAAGCGCATTTAAATCCCGATTTAGATAATCGCCTAAAGCAAACCATTCGGGCAAAGCGAAAACGGCATTTTAATGCAGAACAACAAAATACCCGAAAAAAGTCCATAGATTTGGAGTTTTTAGTTTGGCAACGATTGGCTAATTTAGCCAAACGCCGAGGATGCACGTTGTCACAAACCATTACACAACTCCTTGAAGATGCTGAGCAAAAAGATCAATATGCAACTAAAGTATCAACAATTAAAGATGATTTACTATCGCTTCTTGATGTAAAGCTTGATAGTAAATAATATAAACAACAGAATAAAAAGGTTTAATTATGGGAAAATCCCTTGTTATTGTGGAATCACCAGCCAAAGCAAAAACGATTAATAAATATCTTGGCAAAGATTTCGTGGTTAAATCCAGTGTCGGTCATATTCGTGATCTGCCTGTAAGTGGTAGCAGCCAACGAGCTGAAAAATCAACAAAAGACAAAAAAGATAAAACCGAGAAAAAAGTGAAACGCTCCGAAAAACAGATCTTAGTTGATCGAATGAGCGTTGATCCCTATAGCGGTTGGAAAGCTCATTACCAAATTTTACCAGGTAAAGAACGGGTGGTATCAGAATTAAAAAAATTAGCTAAAGATGCTGATATGATCTATCTGGCAACCGATTTGGATAGAGAAGGGGAAGCTATTGCTTGGCATCTTAAAGAGGTTATTGGGGGTGACGATAGTAAATATCGTCGTGTTGTTTTTAACGAAATCACTAAAACAGCGATCAAAAATGCCTTTAATCAGCCTGCAATGCTTGATATGGATCGGGTGAATGCACAACAAGCCCGCCGATTTATGGATCGAGTTGTCGGTTTTATGTTATCACCATTACTTTGGAAAAAAGTGGCAAGAGGTTTATCTGCTGGTCGTGTGCAGTCGGTTGCAGTGCGACTTGTTGTTGAACGTGAACGTGAAATTCATGCTTTTATTCCTGAAGAGTACTGGGATCTTTATGCTGATTTAAATACTGCTAAAAAAGAGCAATTAACATTACAAGTCACGCATTACAAAGATGAAGCGTTTGAGCCAAAAGATAAAGTGGCTATTGATATCGCTTTAGCACAGTTGGATAAAAACCAATATCAAGTTACCCATATTGAAGAAAAACCAACTAAAAGTAATCCAACTGCGCCGTTTATTACTTCAACATTACAACAAGCTGCAAGTACGCGTTTAGGATTTGGTGTTAAAAAGACCATGATGCTAGCGCAACGCTTATATGAGGCTGGTTATATCACTTATATGCGTACTGATTCAACCAATTTGAGTCAAGATGCATTAACCATGGTTCGGGATTACATTGGTAAAAATTTCGGTAATAAATATTTACCTAATTCACCTAATTTATACAGTAGCAAGAAAAACTCGCAAGAAGCACATGAGGCTATTCGTCCATCAGATGTGACTATTCTTGCTGATAATATTAGTGATGTAGAAGTAGATGCTTGTAAATTATACCAACTAATTTGGCGTCAATTTGTGGCTTGTCAAATGACATCGGCGGAATATAATTCAACAACAATTACCGTTAAATCTGGCGATTTTACGTTAAAAGCCAAAGGTCGTACATTGCGTTTTGATGGTTGGACGAAAGTGCAGCCACAACTGGCTAAAAACAATGAAGACAAGATATTACCGCAATTATCGGTAAATGATCAACTTGGCTTAATTAGCTTAACCCCAAATCAACACTTTACTAAACCACCTGCTCGTTATAATGAAGCATCATTAGTCAAAGAACTGGAAAAACGTGAAATTGGTCGTCCATCTACTTATGCAACGATTATTTCAACAATTCAAGATCGAGGATATGTACGTTTAGATCATCGCCGTTTTTATGCTGAAAAAATTGGTGAAATTGTTACCGATAGGCTTAGTGAAAACTTCAATGATCTAATGAGCTATGACTTTACAGCACGCATGGAACATGCATTGGATGAAATTGCTCACAAAAAGCAAGAATGGCGCGAAGTGCTTGACCAATTTTTTAGCGATTTTAGTAAGCATCTTGAAGTGGCTGAACAAGCACCTGATAAAGGTGGAATGCAACTTAATCCATTAGTGTTAACGCCTGAAATTAAATGCCCTAATTGTGCGCGTGAAATGGGAATTAAAACGGCGGGTACAGGGGTATTTTTAGCATGCTCTGGTTATGCATTACCACCAAAGGAGCGTTGTAAGCAAACGATTAATTTAATTCCTGAGCATGAAACACTTAATCTTTTAGAAGAATCAGAAACAGCGGAAACCGATGCATTAAGAGCATGTAAACGTTGTCCTAAATGCCATACGGCAATGGATAGTTATTTGCTTGATAGTGAGCGAAAATTACATATTTGTGGTAATAATCCAATTTGTGATGGTTTTATTGTTGAAAAAGGTAGCTTTAAAGTTAAAAGTTACGAAGGTCCTATTATTGAATGTGAAAAATGTGGTTCTGAGATGCATCTAAAATCAGGGCGTTTCGGTTTATATATGGGCTGTATTAATTCAGATTGTAAAAATACCCGTAAAATTCTAAAAAATGGTGAGGTTGCGCCACCAAAAGAAGATCCGGTTGATCTACCTGAACTTAAATGTACAAAATCTGATGCGCATTTCGTATTACGTGATGGTGCCTCTGGAATCTTTTTAGCAGCACACAATTTTCCAAAATCAAGAGAAACCCGAGCACCTTTGATTGAAGAATTGCAACGTTTTAAAGATCGTTTGCCAGAAAAATTTATCTATTTAACGCAAGCGCCAAACAAAGATCCTGATGGTAATCCATCGATTGTTCGTTTTAGTCGTAAAAATAAACAACAATATGTTACTTCTGAAGTGAATGGCAAATCGACAGGGTGGGTGATGCAATACGTGGATGGTAAATGGATAAATACCAAAAAATAGATAATAGCATCTGAATTTTTGTTAATAGATTTCAGTAAATTATACGTTTTAGTATGAAAATAGTTATTTTTGTTTGTACTAGAGTGTGAAAGGATTTACCTTACAAAATCACCCTTGCGATCTCATCAACAGGGTGAAACGCATACAGTTGAAGGAGCCTTTGTCATGAAATTGCAGCAACTACGTTATATTGTTGAAGTCGTCAATAATGATCTTAACGTATCGTTAACATCCGAAAAACTGTATACCTCTCAACCAGGTATTAGCAAACAAATAAAACTATTAGAAGATGAACTTGGTGTTCAGATATTTACTCGAACAGGTAAACACCTTTCACATGTGACGCCTGTTGGTGAAAAAATTGTTGCGCTTTCCCGAGAAATTGTAAATAAGTCCAACGATATTAAAATTATCGCTAAAGAATTTAGTCAGCCAAATCAAGGTTCGTTAACTATTATCACAACGTATACTCAGGCTCGTTATGCTTTGCCTGTTGTGATTCAACAGTTTATGCAACAATACCCGAGCATTACTTTGCATATGGAACAAGGCTCATCAGCACAATGTATTGCACAAGCGCAAGCAGGGCAGGCAGAATTTGCTATTGTAACTGAGATTTCGTCGTTAAGTGATGATATGATTGCTTTACCTTGTTATCATTGGAACCAAGCCATTATTGTGATGAAAGATCACCCGTTAGCGAAACGTAGTCTAATTTCAATTGAAGAACTCTCAAAATATCCGTTAGTCAGTTATGATTTTTCAAATGATGGTTCAGATTTAAATCAAGCTTTTACACGAGCACATCAGACTCCGAATATCGTTTTTAGCACAACAGATGCTGATTTAATTAAAACCTATGTGAAATTAGGAGTAGGCGTTGGCATTGTGGCAAAAATGGCTGTAAATAATACGTCAGATGATGATTTGGTCGTACTGAATGCTGGGCATATTTTTCCTTACAGTACCACCTATATTACTTTTGCTCGCTCATTATTTTTACGTGGCTATATGTATGATTTTATTCATCAGTTTTCTTCTCATCTGAATCGACAAACAGTTGATAAACTTATGCTAAGTGAAAACAATAGTGATGTATTAGCAATGTTTAATGGAATAAAATTGCCAGTTTGTTAAGTAAGCCTATTCTTTTTTGCTAATTGAAAAGTAACATAAAGCGCGATAGGGATCGCACTTTATTGGTTTTTACTATTTATGCCTTGCTTTTAAAATACCAATGACATCTTGTAAAGATAGATTTTGATCTTGAAGTAAAACTAATAAGTGATAAATGAGATCTGCTGATTCATTTTTTAGCTCTTCACGGTCATGAACAGTTGCTGCAAGAACCGTTTCGACGCCTTCTTCTCCCACTTTTTGCGCAATACGTTTAGTGCCATCGTGATAGAGTTTTGCTGTGTATGACGATTTCGGATCGGCATTCTTGCGCGCAGCAAGTAATTGTTCTAACTCAAATAAAAATCCCCACTCCGTTTTAGCACCCACAAAACAACTGTTAGCACCTGTGTGACAAGTTGGTCCTATTGGATCGGCTAAAATAAGCAGGGTGTCATTATCGCAATCGGCAGTGATATTGATTACCTTTAGATAGTTACCAGAAGTTTCACCTTTTGTCCAAATACGTTGTTTAGTTCTTGAGTAAAAGGTCACTTTACCACTACTTTGTGTTTGCGTTAATGCTTCTTGATTCATATAACCCAGCATCAAAACATCGCCAGAAATATAATGCTGAATAATAACTGGCATCAAATTATCTACTTTTTGCCAATCTAATTGTTGTGAATTTAATTTTGTATTGCAATTTTGAGTTAACATAATCGAATATCTACTCCATATTGTGCCAAATAGTGTTTTAGTTCAGCAATGTTAATAATTTGTTTATGAAAAACAGATGCTGCCAATGCGCCATCCACTTCAGCTTCGTTAAATGCCTGTAAAAAATGTTGCATAGTGCCTGCGCCACCCGAAGCAATTATAGGAACACGGCATACTTCACGAACTGCTTTAAGTTGAGCAATATCGTACCCATTGCGAACACCGTCTTGATTCATCATGTTAAGCACAATTTCACCAGCACCACGTTTTTGCACCTCTTGTACCCAGTCAAGCGTGTTCCATTTAGTTGCAACTGTACGTTTTTCATCGCCCGTGAATTGGTAAACATGATAATTGTGTGATTCTTGGTCATACCATGTATCAATACCCACTACAATACACTGCACACCATAACAATCGGCAAGTTCAGTAATTAAATGGGGGTTAGCTAATGCGGGCGAATTAATTGAGATTTTATCGGCACCAAAGGTTAATATTTGCCCCGCATCTTCAACTGTTTTTATCCCACCAGCAACACAAAAGGGGATATCAATTACTTCGGCGACTTTTGCCACCCAGCTTTTATCAACTACACGGCCGTCTGACGAGGCGGTAATATCATAAAAAACCAGTTCATCAGCCCCTTCTTGTGCATAACGTTTAGCTAAAGGTACAATATCACCAATAATTTCATGATTGCGAAACTGCACGCCTTTAACTACTTGACCATCACGGACATCTAAACAAGGAATTATCCTTTTTGCCAGCATGAAATTGCCTCCTGAACAGTAAATTTTTCTTCAAGTAATGCCCGACCTACAATCACACCAGCAATACCATTGTCTTTAAGTGCTTTGATATCACTTAACTGACCAATGCCACCTGAAGCCTGAAAGGCAATTTGTGGGTATTTTTGGCTGATTTGCTGATACAATTTAACGTTTGCTCCGCTAAGTGTGCCATCCTTAGAGATATCAGTGCACAGCACATGCTTTAAACCAAACGGTAGGTAATCATCAATCACCTGTTCTAAGGTTTGGTTGGAATCTTCTTGCCAACCATGAATAGCAACATGTTTTTCTCCATTAGTATTAATACGTACATCAAGTGCTAATACCAACCTTTCTGCGCCATATTTTGTAAACCACTGTTTGACTAATTCGGGTTGTTTAATGGCGGTTGAGCCAATAACCACTCGCGCAGCACCCGCTGATAGTAATGCTTGTACATCTTTTTCTGTGCGAATCCCTCCACCAACTTGGATTGGCACTTGTACTGCATTAATCAATGTTTGTATTAACGAAATCTGACGTGCTTTTGGATCTTTTGCACCAGTTAAGTCCACAAGATGTAATAATTTAGCACCTTGTTTTTCATAATCTTGCAATCGTAAAAGGGGATCATTTCCGTAATCACGTTTTTGTTCATAATCACCTTGATGTAAGCGCACAACTGATCCATCAATTAAATCAAGTGCAGGTATTATTGTTGGCAAAGTAATCATGATTACATCTCCAAAAAGTTTTTGAGTAATGTGGCGCCGGCCCAGCCAGAACGCTCGGGATGAAACTGCACGCCGTAAAAGTTGTCTTTTTGTACGGCAGCGGTAAAGCTTTCGCCGTAACTGGTTTCTGCTATTGTTGCTGAGCATAATGGCATCGCGTATCCATGTACAAAGTAAAAATAAGCATCATCAGGAATATCTCGAAATAGATGATGTCCGGCTTTTGGTTTGACTTGATTCCAACCCATATGTGGTAAAGGTAGTCCACAATCAGGAATTTTTACCACATTTTCAGGAATAATCCCTAGTGTATGCACATGGCCTTCGTTACTATAATTTGCTAAAAGTTGCATACCAAGGCAGATCCCTAACACAGGTTGGGTACAAACTTTTATCAACTCAATTAAATTTCGTTCTTTTAAATTTTGCATAGCGGCTTTTGCTGAACCCACTCCCGGTAAAAACAGTTTATCAGAGCTAAGTACCACATCAGGCTCAAGACTAATTATTGGCTCATAACCTAATCGTTGCACAGCATATTTAACCGATGAAAGATTAGCACAGCCAGTGTCGAGAATGACTATATTCATTTATAATACCCCTTTTGAGCTTGGTAAATGGTCACCGTCAATTTTTATGGCTTGTTTTAAAGTTCGCGCAAAGGCTTTAAACAAACTTTCTACTTTGTGATGATCGTTATCGCCTTCTGTTTCAATATGTAACGTGATACCCATTGCATAGCTCAGAGAGTAAAAGAAATGCTCTACCATTTGTGTGCTCATATCGCCGACTTTTTGGTGAGTAAATTCTGCTTTAAATTTAAGGTACGGCCTACCCGAAATATCTATTGCGCACTTAGCTAGGCACTCATCCATAGGAATAACAGAAGCATATCGAGTAATACCTCGCTTATTATTCAGTGCTTTTTTTAGTGCCTCACCTAAAGCAAGTCCTGTATCTTCAATTGTATGGTGATCATCAATATGTAAATCGCCATCGACTTGGATATTGAGTTTAATTCCACCATGGGTAGCAATTTGATCAAGCATATGATCAAAAAAGCCAATTCCTGTATTAATTTGGCTACCACCTTGGCGATCGAGCCAGACCTCGACTAATATCTTGGTTTCTTTGGTATTACGCTCAACTTTAGCATAACGATTAACCTCTGTTAACTGTTGAGCAATTTCATTCCAATTGAGATTTTCAGGATGATAGCGTAATCCTTTTATTTGCATATTTTCAGCAAGTTGAATATCGGTGAGTCTATCACCAATAACATAACTGTTTTGTGTATCTAACTTACCACTGATAAGATAAGGTAAAACTAATTGAATTTTAGGCTTACGGCACTCGCAATTATCCTCAGGAAAATGAGGGCAAATTAGGACATCTTCAAAATTAACACCTTGTGATTTAAAAATTTGCATCATAAGGTTATGTGGGCCATCAAAATCTGCTTGTGGATAGCTACTTGTACCTAGTCCATCTTGATTGGTGACCATGACTAATTTATACCCTGCTGATTGTAGTTTTAACAGAGCAGGGATTACGTTGGGTTCAAAAGCTAATTTGTCAAAACGATCAACCTGAAAATCAATAGGTGGCTCGGTAATTAGTGTGCCATCTCGATCAATAAATAAGTATTTTTGTAACATGATTACTCCTATTTTATCGTTTTGAGTGCTGAAATTACCGCCTCGCATTCAGCTTGAGTGCCAATGGTAATGCGAATCATATTTTGTTGTCCAATTACTTTGCTTTGATCTCGTAAAATAATTCCTTTATTCCATAAGGTGTTAAATACTTCTTTATTATCTTGAAATTTAACACATAAGTAGTTGGATCGACTTGGGTAAACTTTTTCAACAATCGGTAGTTGAGATAATTGGTTGGTAAACTTCTCTTTCTGCTTATTTAAATTGATCACATGTAATTTCATGGTATTAATACCATCTTTACTCAGCGCTTGTGTGGCAATATCGGCCACGGGCGTTGCAAGTGGATAAGGCGCAATGACTTTTTGTAGTGCATCAATCACTGCTTTATTGGCAATAGTAAAACCGCAACGTAATCCTGCTAACGCAAACGCTTTAGATAAGGTACGCAAAATCACTAAATGTGGATAATTAGCAAGCCAACTAACGACTGATGATTCGGGTGAAAATTCAATATAAGCTTCATCAATGATAACTAATGCACGATCTTTAGCTATATCAAGTAACATCTTAATATCATCAGGATTGATTAAATTACCTGTAGGATTATTAGGTGAGCAGACATAGATCAGTTTTACTTTATCAAGATTTTGTTTTATTCCTTGAAGATCGAGCTGCCAATCTGCTGTTGTTGGAACGGCTTTGGTTTCTATTCCAAGTGTTTCAGCACTAACTTGATACATACCATAAGTTGGCGGACAATATAAAATACTATCTTGAGTAGGCTCACAAAAAGCACGCATTAATAACTCAATGGCTTCATCTGCTCCTCGGCTCACAATGACTTGTTCTGGCGTAACACCAACATATTGAGCGTAACGGTTGATAACCTTTTCTGGTTGTGGTTCAGGATAACGGTTTAGGCTTTGTTCCTTTAACTCAAAATGCGGTGCAACGGGGAATTCATTGGCATTTAACCACACATCGCCATTACCACCAATTCGACGAGCAGATTGGTATGGCGTCAGTTTTTGTACATTTTTTCTAACAAGTTTATTGATATCCATATTAATTACCTTATTTATTTTCTGCTTGTAATGCCGCTAAGCGGAGTGTTACGGCTTGTTTATGTGCAGTAAGTTGTTCAGCTTCGGCCATAAGCTCAACAGCGTTACCTATCATTTTTAAACCCTCTGGCGTTAATTTTTGCACGGTCATACGCTTTTGAAAATCAGCAAGTCCAAGACTAGAATATGTTGCGGTATAGCCATAAGTAGGTAGTACATGATTGGTTCCTGATGCGTAATCTCCTGCTGATTCTGGTGACCAATTCCCTAAAAATACTGAGCCAGCACTAGTGATTTTTTCAACTAACTCATCCGCATTAGATGTTTGAATAATCAAATGTTCTGGTCCGTAGCAATTACTGATATTGACACATTCATCTAAATTGCTAGTCACAATTAAACGACTTTCTTGTAAGGCTTTTTCGGCAATGTTTTTGCGCGATAGATTGGCTAGTTGTTTATCAACTTCGATCGATACTGTTTGAGCTATTTTCTCATCTGGCGTTAACAAAACGACTTGCGAATCAGCACCATGTTCAGCTTGTGATAACAGATCGGCGGCAATAAAAGCAGGATTTGCCGAACTATCAGCAATGACCAGCACCTCAGAAGGGCCAGCAGGCATATCAATGGCAGCACCATCTAAACTCTGGCTTACTTGACGTTTCGCTTCGGTGACATACGCATTACCAGGTCCAAAGATTTTAGCCACTTTAGGTACCGATTCTGTACCAAATGCCATAGCAGCGATAGCTTGAGCTCCTCCGAGTTGATAAATTTCAGTCACTCCACAAAGTTCAGCTGCATATAATATTTCATCAGCAATCGGAGGAGGAGAACATAAAATTACTTTATGGCAACCCGCAATTTTAGCAGGGGTCGCAAGCATTAATACGGTTGATAATAAAGGTGCTGAACCACCTGGAATATAAAGTCCAACAGAATCAATTGGGCGAGTTACTTGTTGGCATTTTATTCCTGGCATTGTTTCAACCGTAATGGTTTGTTGGATTTGTGCTTGGTGAAACTTCTTAATATTAGCAACGGCAAGTTGCATAGCTTGTTTTAATTCAGGGTTAACTCGACTGGTTGCCAATTTGACTTCATCTTGAGTTAGTTTAATTTGCTTAATTTGAACTTTATCATACTTGCTACTAAGCGCTTTTAATGCTTGATCCCCATTTTGTTTAACTTGTGCCAAAATGTCAGCCACTGCTTTGCTAATTGATTCAGAAGAGCTAATTGCCGGTCGAGTTAATAATGTTGCTTGTTGTTCATTAGTACATTGTTGCCAATAAGAGAGTTTCATATTTTTACTCCATCATTTTTTCAATTGGTAATACAAGAATTGAGCTTGCTCCTAACGCTTTTAGTTTTTCCATGGTTTCCCAAAAGAGCGATTCAGTGCTGACCATATGTAATGCAACTCGATTTTGTTCACCAGTTAACGGTAAAATGGTTGGATTTTCAGCACCAGGGAGCAAAGCAACAACATCATCTAAAACCGCAGTTGGAGCGTGTAACATAATATACTTTGATTCTCGAGCTTGGATCACTCCTTGAATTCGAGTCATAATTTTATCTATTAATGCTTGTTTGATTGTAGACATTTCACCTTGTCGTTGAATTAGACAGGCCTTTGATTGATAAATGACTTCTATCTCTTTAAGCCCGTTTGCTTCAAGTGTTGCTCCACTGGAAACTAAATCACAAATCACATCAGCAAGCCCAGCTCGTGGCGCAACTTCGACCGAACCATTAAGCAAACAGGTTTTAAAAGTCACATTATATTGAGCAAGATAGCGACGTAGTAGGTGAGGGTAAGTTGTGGCAATTCGCAAATCATTTAAACATTCAGGCCCCGTATAATCAAAATCACGAGGCGCTGCAATCGACAAACGACAGCCACCAAAATCTAAATTGCGCAATTTTTTAAATTGTGGATTTTCGCCTTCGGCTTGCCTATCTAATACTTCTTCTTCTAATACATTCTCGCCAACAATACCAATATCGACAACGCCATCAATCACCAGACCGGGAATGTCATCATCTCGAACTCGTAAGATATCGATAGGCATATTTTCGGCAAAAGCGATCAAACGCTGTTCTTGCAGATTAATCTTAATGCCACATTGTGCCAGTAACTTTTTTGACTCATCGCTTAAACGGCCTGATTTTTGCATCGCAATGCGTAAACGCGAATTATCTAACATAATATTCTCCCATCTATCCAAAAAATTTATAAATTACAAACAAAAAACCCCCGGAAGTTTGATCTTCCGAGGGTTTTCTATTTGCTTTTGCGATATCACCGGAAGACCAACGTCTTCCAGCACCAATCGCCCGAAGACTATTCAGGAATGATGGTGATGATGATGTTTAGTGATAAAATTAGTAACAAAAACGCAAAAACAAATCATAAAATAATAACCTTTAACTGAGTTAATAATTAAAGCTACTGAACAAAATATAACATAAATTGCTTACTCGCAACTGTTTTTTGTTTTTTATTAACAAAATTCGTATTTATTCTTAGCTAATGGGCATGAATTGTTTACTTAAGTTTAAGATAATCAGTTATTTTCACGCTTAAATGGTATAGAATCCTGAATATTTTTTACAACTGTATAACATTAAATAATTTGTTGTAGTTGATGATTAATTTTGTATCGACAATATTGCTCAATTTCTTCTAAAAATAGCGTTAATCTTTCATCAATAAAGCAACTTTTTATCATATAACACCCATCGCCTGTAATTTTATAAAACTCGATAATTTCGTTAAACGATTTAACCCTATTTTCAAATGCTCTAAATTGGTTGGAATCCATATAAATGGTGATAAATTGCAGGTTGCTGATTTTTTCTTTGATAGTAAACTTTTCGATAATGTGATTAGCGTGCAGTTCTTGAACTCGCTGCCCAACAGCTTGCCCTGTTAAAAATACTTTTTCGCCAATCTCTTTCCATGATTGACGGCTGTTCTTTTTCAATTCATCTAAAATAGCTCGATCTTTTTTATCCATTTTTTCATTTTGAAAGCGAATAATAGCAAAGGCTTTCAGTCTACTATGTTATGCGTTACTCAATTATTACATAATTATAAATAGAAAGATAACAAAGGAGCAAAAAGATGAAACAGGCATTAGTGATTATTGATGTCCAAAATGACTATTTTCCAGAAGGTAAATTTGCCTTAGTTAATACCGAATCTACATTAAAAAATGTTCTAAAATTACAGCAATATTTTAGATTAAAACAGTTACCCATCTATTATATTCAACATACAAAATCTGATCCTAATGCTAACTTTTTCGTTAAAGGAAGTAATGGCGCTGAAATTCACTCTAGCCTATTACCTGTTAACGATTTACATGAATATATTATAGAAAAAAATTTTCCCAATAGCTTTTATCAAACCAATTTACAACAAAAATTACAGCAAGAAAGCATAGAACAATTAGTTCTTTGCGGCATGATGAGTCACATGTGTGTTGATTCAACTACCCGCTACGCTTGCGAACTAGGTTATCAGCCTATTTTAATTCATAATGCTTGCACAACGCGAGATCTTGAATTTAATGATCAAATCCTTCCTGCTCAAATGGTACATAATGGTTTTATGTCGGCATTGACGGGATTTGCATCAGTAATAAGTGCTGATGCATTTATTCATATGAAATAAAATATTAGTAAAACTAGCTTTTTTGATAGGTATGTACACAAAATGCTACACCATATCAAAAGGCATAAAGCGATTGGGAAAAATTAGGCGTTGATAAAAACAAAAAACTAATAAAAGGGTTTTTATCAGAAAATAAATATTCTTACTAGAAAATCAAAATGTTAAGTTGGAATTAAAATTGTGCTTTAAAAATAAAAAGCAACTTTAACAGTTACTTTTTATTGCAAATTCGGCTAACTATTTAATTGCTTTTGCCACAATTTCTTGCGCTTCTTGTTGAAGCGTACTTAAATGTTCGTTGCTTATAAAACTTTCAGCATAAATTTTGTAAGCATCTTCGGTTCCTGAAGGGCGAGCGGCAAACCAACCGTTTTCTGTAATCACTTTAAGCCCGCCAATTGGTGCATTATTAGCAGGTGCAGTCGTTAGGCATTGAGTAATTTTTTCGCCAGCTAGGTTGTCGGTAGTTAATTGACTAGCATCAAGTTTCGCTAGTTTTTGTTTTTCATTAAACGAGGCTGGCGCTTGAATTCGTCCATAATAAGAAACACCAAATTTTTCTTCCAGCTTTTGATATTGTTCTTGTGGATTTTTACCCAATTTAGCTGTCATTTCGGCCGCTAATAAGCATAAAATAATCCCATCTTTGTCGGTCGTCCAAACTTTACCGTTAGTTCTTAAAAATGAGGCGCCAGCACTTTCTTCGCCAGCAAAGCCTAGTTTGCCTTGGTAAAGCCCATCAGCGTACCATTTAAAGCCAACTGGGTATTCTAAGTATTTTTTGTTTAAGCTATTGGCTACTCGATCAATCATTGAGCTTGTGACTAGCGTTTTACCAATGGCGATATCTTTATGCCATTGAGGGCGATTTTGGAACAAGTAATTTACACATGTAGAAAGATAGGCATTTGGGTTCATTAGCCCGGTAGGGGTCACTATACCATGCCGATCAAAATCAGTGTCGTTGCCAAAGGCTAAATCAAATTGATCTTTTAATTTTAATAATCCAGCCATTGCCCAACGGCTTGAGCAGTCCATTCTGATCACTTCATCATGATCTAGGTGCATAAAACTAAATGTTGGATCGATGTTGTTGTTAACAATATTTAAGTTAATACCATATTTTTCGGCAATTCTAGGCCAATAAGTGATACCAGCACCACCCAATGGATCAACACCAATTTTTAGTGATGATGATTTGATGAGAGATAGATCGAGAATATTTTCAAGATCGTTAATATAATCGGTTTCGTATTCTTTCGTATGGATATAATTTGAATGTATTGCTTTGTCTAAGCTGATGCGTTTTACACCATTTAGTTTGTTTTTTAGTAATTCATTAGCGCGGTTTTCTATTTGCTTTGTAATATCAGTATCTGCAGGACCACCATTAGTTGGATTATATTTTATTCCGCCATCTTCAGGTGGGTTATGTGATGGCGTAATTACGATGCCATCGGCAAGCTGGGAATGTTTGTCTTGGTTATAGGTTAAAATAGCATGTGAAATCACTGGCGTTGGTGTATAGCCCCAATCATGAGCCATGACCACAGTTTGTTCATTAGCAACAAAAACTTCAATAACTGATTTTAATGCAAGTTCTGAAAGTGCATGGGTGTCTTGACCAATAAAGCATGGACCAGTAATGTTATTGGCTTTGCGGTATTCGGCAATGGCTTGAGCAACGGCTAATATATGAGCTTCATTAAATGTACCTTTGTTGGAACTGCCACGATGGCCAGACGTACCAAAAATGACTAATTGGCTAGCATTATCCGTATCAGGTTGGATTTGGTAATAGTTATTTTTTAAGGCTTCAACGTTAATAAGATCCGATGCTTGCGCTAGCATTCCTGCGCGGCTTTGCTTGGCCATTTTTTACTCCTCTTTCATAAACTAATATTTTATAATGGCTAAAAACATGAATTGATTGAGTTTATATCGTGTTTTTAACGCTATATGTGTTTTTATTTAACTGTTAAGGTAAAAAAGCGTTGGTAACTTGGTTTATCATTGTTTCGGATATGCCCATGTCACTCATTATCGATTCAATAATATACATTTTCCTGGCAGTATTGGTATTACTAATAACCCAATAAGGTGTGCCAGTAATTTCGCGAGGTTTGGTATTTTTACCTGATGTTTCGAGTGATAGTTTGTCTTTTGCGAGATATTGTCGTTTGCTACCATGCAATGAGGTGGCGGCAATAGCAAAAAGTGCTGGATTATAGTTATATAATGCACTAAGTAATAATATAAAACGACTAATAATAGATTTTTCGTTTGTAAAAGTGCTGCTAGTCAATAAATCATTAAAAAGAGGATAATGATTTTCTTTTTTTACGCTAGTTCGTTGTTTTGCCAATCCAGATTGGTTTATATTTAACAAACGTCGTAATATACTTGATGCGTCTTCACCAATGTGTTTAGTTTGGCCAGCAATAAATTGGTATAATTCTTCGTCGATTTCGATAGTTTTCATTATGTTACATATGCCTATTAAATTATTTTACGGAACATCCTAAAGCAGGAACTTTGCCAAGGTGTGAATCATTTGCTGTTTTATTATCTAAACAACCACCTGATGGTTGCTCAAAAGCAGCGCTATCTGTTTTTTGTGGCGCTTGATTTACATCATGACAGGCAGTTATCATAACTGATAATATTACTTGAAAAAATAACCGTTTCATATATTCATTATATGCTTAATAAAATATTGCGCTGAGTATAACCTAACTTAGGCATAAATTGTATTGGCTATTGATAAAATAATGAAAATGGTATTGTCGTTTTTCAAAAACAATATTATCCTAAACAATGTATAACGAGTTTATACGAATATTACATGAGGAATTAATTATGAAAAAAATCGTCACATTAACTATTTTAGCTGCACTTATATCTGGATGTAGCAATAGTGATCTCTATTCTGGCGATGTATATACGGCTGATCAAGCAAAACAAGTTCAGCAAGTGAGTTATGGTACAGTTGTTTCTGTACGACCAGTTAAAATTCAAGCTAATGCGTCAAATGGCAAGAGCGAAAACGTAGCGGGTAGTTTAGGTGGTGCTGTTCTAGGTGGTGTTTTAGGCAATACCATTGGCGATGGCACTGGTCGAGTGTTAGCTGCTGCTACAGGTGCTATTGGTGGTGCAATTTTGGGCGATGCAATTCAAAATAAAGCCAGTCAAGCTGAAGGGGTTGAATTAGAAATTAAACAGAATAATGGATCAAATATTGTTATTGTTCAAAAAGGTTCTCCTAATGATTTCTTTGTTGGTCAACCTGTTCGTTTAGTTACTAACGGTAAGCAAATTAGCGCTTCACCTCGTAGTTTTAAAAATTCAATAAAATAAGAGTTTTTAACTTTTAATAAATTGTATGTGATTTTCGATTGAATTTTGCTCATCTTTATGGTGAGCAACATGTTAATTTTATTCGCTTTTTGTGATTATTTTTTATCATACATTCTTAATCTGCAACAAATATTTGCCTGTCTAAGCACTAACGTATAAACTCACCACAAATTTTAATGTGATAAGGAGCAATAAAGTAATGCGTATATTACATACCATGATCCGCGTTGGTGATCTACAACGTTCAATTGATTTTTATACTCGTATAATGGGAATGCGTGTGTTAAGAACCAGTGAAAATACTGAATATCAATATTCATTAGCTTTTGTTGGTTATGGTGATGAAACTATCAGTTCAGTTATTGAGTTAACTTATAACTGGGGCACTGATCAATATAAACATGGTTCGGCATTTGGTCATATTGCAATTGGTGTTGATGATGTTGCTAAAATGTGTCATGACGTGAAACAAGCAGGCGGTAAAGTTATCCGTGAAGCCGGACCAGTTAAAGGGGGCACAACTATTATTGCTTTTGTTGAAGATCCTGATGGCTATAAGTTAGAGTTAATTCAAAACGATCAGGCCGATAGAGGATTAGGTCATTAATTTATTCTATCAATGATATCGCACTGATATTTAGGCGATATCATATATGTTTTAATTTGAATGGTTTGCCAATAAATCTGCTAATAATTGTTTATTGATAACAGTTTGTTTTGATTGCTCTAAACTAGCTGTGGTAATTATTGCGCTTAAGGCATTTAACGATATATTAAAATCGTCATTGATAATGACATAGTCATACTCGTTATAATGCGAAATTTCAGCCTGTGCTTTTTTCATTCGTTTGGCAATGATATTATTGTCATCTTGCCCACGCTTTACTAGCCGATTTTCAAGCTCTTTTAGTGAGGGTGGTAATATAAATATACTTTTTGCATCAGGCATTTTTTTGCGTACTTGCCTAGCACCTTGCCAATCAATATCTAAAAAAACATTAGTCCCTTGCGATAGGCTTTGCTCGATTTCGGCTTTAGATGTGCCATAATAATGGTCAAAAACGTTAGCATATTCAACAAATGCCTGCTTGGCAATTAATGATTCAAAGTGCTCATGATCCACAAAATAATAATGCTCGCCATGTGCTTCACCAGGGCGAGGGGTGCGCGTTGTATGCGAAATTGATACTTTGGCTGGGTGCAAATTACTTTGGGAAAGGTAAGCTTGAATTAAACTTGATTTACCAGCACCACTTGGCGCTGAAACAATAAATAGAGTTCCTGTATACATAGATTGGTTTATCACTTTTAATAAATAAATGCTTTTTAATTGTCAAAGATGCTTTTGTAAATATTATAGCAAAATAAAAAAATAGATAGAGTTCTATATCTATTTTTGATATTGGATCGTGCAATTTTTATTACTTATCATTACTTTTTTATGTGATTTAGGTAAAGCCATTTTACAAAAATCGCTTAAAACATATTAGTTAACAATATTTTGCTAAAAATTAATCATTGCATTGATTTGATTATGCCAACATTAGCTATTTGCTTAGCTCCTTATAAATTGATCGTGTCAACGAGTGCTCTTTACGTACAAACTCTTTATGGTATGCCTAATCAGGGGAAGATGGTGGTAGGTTTGTTTATTATATCAAATCTAAAGTTATTGAAGATAAGTATTGTTATGGCGATAAGATTTATACTAGACCTAACCTTGAAAAAATTTAAATCGTTGGGATGATAAATGAAAAAAGGATCTGGTAATAGGGCGGTAAGAAAAACGAGGGTTTAAATTGCAGGATATTAATCAGCCATATTTCAATTTTCCTCGCAGTGGAGCCAATGGGCTATTTTTTAAATTATTTGCTCCAAAATAAAATAGGATAAATTAAGCTATAGCAAAACCCCAGCAAATTCGAGTATTAGTTTAATTATTAGCGATGACGTTGAAGGTGTGCCAAAGGAAGGTGTGCCAAAGATAGATTTATTCGGCCCAACACATGATGTAAACAAAGCAACCGCAGTCAGTGCTGTGCCAACCACATTTATTATCTATACAGCGAGGAAAAAACAAAACCGTGTATAGTTTTTAAGATTGATAAATGGTATATCACTAAAAAATCTAAAGTTGAAGCGTATTTTATACGAGAAAAAGTACAAGCATATCGCGATTCAATAGGTTATAGGTTGCCACTAGGCGCAGAATTAACTAACGCATACCCCAAATATTGGGGTAAAGGTACTAATTTTAGTCCTAATTACTATTATCGTAAGGTTGGGGGAGGTTATTTACTGAGTTGAGTAATTTGATGGGGTATTGCCCAAATAGTAGTTTTTGGTTGACGATTTTATGCTGAATTAATAGAACCAAATAAACGTAGTTTTCCGTGGGTAGTAACATCCAATGTTGGACAGATAAAGGGCATTCAATATTCAAGAGCGGTTTGTGTTAATGGAAAGTAGGGCTTTATAGTTAACTTTTTGGTTTTGAATGTCTTGGTATAAATATTATAAGCAGAGGAAATGTAGTTGCATTGTGCTACTGCATTTTATTTTAGAGTAATAAACTATAGATAAGGCATTGATTCTTAATTGTTATTTTGCCTATTGTTGATTGATTTAATTTCTAACAATAGGTGAGCTTTTGCAAAATCAAAAATATCGTAAATCAATTAATAATTCATTGCATTTATTTTTATATTCAAGCAAACTGCCGATACTTTGGGTAAATCAACCCGCTTATTGATAATTTACGATAATACAATGTTTATTTTTAGGTGGTTGTTATGTCATTAACATTTAAAGATGGAGTTTATGCCTGTATTCCAACATTATTGGGTTACATCGGTATCGGTATTGCTGCAGGCATTGTGGGCAAATCAGCAAACTTGTCAGTATTTGAAATTACGTTGCTGGCTATTATCGTTTATGCTGGCGCAGCACAATTTATTATTGCTGGATTAATGATGGTCGCTACACCCATTTCGACCATTATTTTTACTACTTTTTTAATTAATTCACGTCATTTCTTAATGAGCATGGCAACAGCCCCCATTTTTCGCAAGTTTTCACTATTTAATAATATTGGTATTGGTAGCTTATTGACTGACGAAAGTTTTGCTGTTGCTATGAATGCTATTGCTAATAAAGAGCCTATTAACGCAGCTTGGATGCATGGACTTAACTTAACCGCTTATACTACTTGGATTTTATCTTGCTTATTGGGTGCTTTAATTGGTGAATGGTTACCCGATCCTGCTCTGTTCGGTTTAGATTATGCTCTAGTAGCCATGTTTATTGGTTT
This sequence comes from Gilliamella sp. Nev5-1, assembly GCF_001690895.1. Classification (NCBI taxonomy): domain Bacteria; kingdom Pseudomonadati; phylum Pseudomonadota; class Gammaproteobacteria; order Orbales; family Orbaceae; genus Gilliamella; species Gilliamella sp. Nev5-1. The sequence goes on from NZ_LZHO01000005.1 coordinate 22,267, forward strand.
GTTATATTTGCAATTAATTGGTGATAAAAGTAAGCATTTTAAAAATCGAATTTTAGCAATGCTAACGGTTGCAGTTACGCTTATTTTGTTAATGCGCTTTGTATCTCCTGAAATGGCTATTTTAATCAGTACGCTTATCGGTTGTTTTATGGGGATGGTAATGGAGCGTGATGTATGACAATGTATAGCTTATTAATTATTTTCGGTTGTGGGTTAGTGACTTGGTTGCCGAGAATTATTCCATTTTTATTGGTTCGGAAATTGCAGCTACCTAATAGTGTAATTCAGTTTTTGTCGTATGTACCTTTATGTATTTTAACTGCACTGTTTGTGCAAAATTTATTTGTAGCAAAACAAGGACAGTTTCCTACTTTTAATATAGAGTATTGCTTAGCAACAATTCCAACTGTCATTATTGCTTTTGTAACCAAAAATTTAATGTTTATTGTGGTTGCTGGTATATGCTTTATGGCGTTAATTCGTTACTTTATGTTTGATTTTACGTTATTCGATAATTAATTTCTAATTACGATGTATAAAGGCTATTTTAAGCACAAATAAAAAACAGGGCATTTGCCCTGTTTTTTATTTGTGCGCTTTTATGTTCTTTCTTTTGGTTCTAGCTTATTTATCGACTTTAATAACTTTTCTGCCTCATTGGTTTGGCCTAATTGATTAAAACTATCGGCTACCGCTTTTTGATAAGTAATATTATTTAAGATGGCTCGGGGTTGTGAGTGCCACCATTTTACTAGCGCTTGAGGATCATCGCTAGCTGAAAGTTGTTTAATTCGGCCAATATAGGCTGTTTGTTTAAGCTGATCTAATCGCAATTCGCTATACGCTTTAGCTTTATACATTGCTGGCAATAGGTCTATGATTGCTTGATAATCGCCCATTTCGTAATAAAGTTGATCAGCTAGTCTAAGCACTTCACCATTGCGTGGTTTTTCGTTTAATAGTTGATTCAATGTCATTCTTGCAGCAGTGTATTCGTGGTTTTTTATTTGTAAGCGAATCTGTACCAATTGAAAGGTAAATAAATCTTTTGATTGGCAACTTTTAGCAGCTTGCTCAAGAGATTGATTTGCTTCAATTAATTCATTATTATTGATTTGAGCTTGGGCTGCAAGTAAATACGATAAAGTGATATTTTTTGCCCCTTTAGCGCTTTTTACAAAAAGTTTAGCAGCTTGCTTATAATCGCCCTCAAGCAATAAGGTTTGTGCTTGTTCAATGCGTTTTATTGATTTTTTTGGTGAATGTAAGCTTAGCCAATTGCCTAATGCCGTTTTAGAACTAAATATTTTACTAAAAAAACAATAAATTAGGTAAAGGAAAAGCAACCCAATTAATTCAAATATCATAAATGAATTAAACGACATGCTAATACGATAATTAGCAAATTCAAATACCGCTGAGCCTTGCTGCCCTTGTAATAATGGCCCAAGAAACAATCCACCGACTAGCACTAAGAAAATAATTAGTATTTTTATCATCATTATTCTCCTATTTTGCTAACATTGAACGAACACGGGTTTGCATCAGTTTTTCAAGCTCGCCGATGCTAGCTAGGTCTTCAGGGACATTTTGATTACTGATAGATTGATTTTGTAAGCTTTCAAGTTCATTAATGAATGCTTTCACGCTTGGCGCATTACCATCAAAATAGGCATTAACCCAAATAGCTGCATCGCTAAGTGCTCGTTGGTAAATAAGTTCTTGATGTCTTGGTACTGCTTGTGCTGCAATCAATAGGCGGAAACGAATATTTTCTCGCAGGTAGAGTGATTGTTCTAAACTCAGTGGTGCTTTTAAAATTTGGCATTTTGTGATTTGTTTTTCATCTTTGCCAGCTTGTTCTAAGCATGCTTTAAAATTGTTATCTTTATCGTCAAGTTTTTCAATAGTAATGAATTTATCCATAAAGGTCTTAGCACTGCTTAACAAATTGCTGGACCACTCACTAATTGATGATGATAACTCATTATTATTGTTATCAACTACATTATTGGAATTCGCCTGTACAGTATTGCTTGTGGTATCAACATTTTGGGATTTACTATTATAGTTGTTTACATTTGTAGTATCTTCGCTATATAGCGTCATACCAAGGTCAATATCTTTATAATTGCCAACTAAAGGTAATTCGGTAAGTGATTCTGACAGACCAATTAAGTTAATAATAATACCATCAGTATCAATAAAACTTACTTGAGCGAGCGAATTGATATCTTTATCAATAGCTTGCCTTGCAGGTAGTAAGCTCGAATCCTCAGCTTGTACAAGGCTTTGATCTGCACTTTTTAGTAGTAATCGTGCTGATGTGTAATCTTGGTCATTCCATATTTTACGACCTGCTAAATGTACTAAATAATTTGCTTGTGAAATTAACCAAACATTGTGATCGGTGGTGGACATAGCAGCTAAGCGTTCATTAATTTTTTGCAAGTTTTGTTCAGTAAGTTTTAATGAATCATTAAATTGATTGCTTAATTGCTGTTGCTTTTCTTGCTGATCGCCAAGTTCACGCTCAACACGCTGTTCTAACGAGTTAAATTGTTGGTTTTGCTTATTGATTGCATCGTTAATACTATCTTGTAAATCAGTTGTGATGCTTTGTTTTGTTGTTTGTTTTAAATTTGCCAATTCAGTTTGCAATGTCGAAATGACCTTTTTTTGCTGCTTAATTTGCTGATGACCATAATAAAAACCAAAACCACTTAAGCAAACGGTTAATGCTATAGCAATTATCGATAGCTTTGAAGTAGGAGCACAGCTACTGTTGGCGTTGTTGTTATTAATTGACTTGGGTTGAGCCTTAGATTCTACAGGTGGGTAAGGTTGTGGGTCTGTTGAATTTCTTTTGTCTTCTTTCATAGTCTTATTTGCTTTATTTTGAGTCGCAGTTGTTGATGGTTGACTAAATGAAGTTGTGCTTATTGTTGATAGTGTTGCATTGGCGCCATAGTATCTTGGTGACATAAATGACCTCATTTAGATTTATTAGAAATTTATATTGGCATTATGACACAGAGTTAATCTAGTTTTAAATAAATTTTGATTATTCTTTTATTGAAAAATATCATATACTATTTTTAAGTAGCTTGTTTATTATTAAATTGACTTGATTTTATTTTTAGATTAACAACAGCCTGCTCGAAGTCGAGTACCATTTTTCTCAGTATCTATTGATCATTCACCTTGCACCTCTAATGGCTTTACGTCGCATATGAACATCGCATTAATCTATTTTTATTATGTAGTTATAGCATGGTTTATTGTTACAGCCTCAAACAGATTTTGATTATTTGCACTATTGACTAGTAGAATTTTTTGCCATTTGAGTTGTTTGGCTTTTGCAAAGATTCGTTGGCTTGTGACAACAAGATTAACATGCATTTTATGTTTAAGATTGCTATATAACTCAAGCCGAATTAAGTGTTCTAGACTGGTAATAATGATGATTTGATTTTCAGTATTTCTAGAGAATATATTAGATGGATAGTTGATTGGCCTGCGATCATAACACGCTATAGATTTAACCTTAGCTTTTCGATTTGTTAATGTTTGTGCTAATAATTGCCGTCCCGAATTGCCACATAAAATTAAAATGGTATGGTTCTGTACAGATTCTTGTTGAAGTTTTTCCAATAACCCTTCGCTATTTTCTTTTTCGGGATAGTTGATTTTAGCTGTAGTGAATTGGCTGAATAATTGTGCTGACTTTTTGCCTATTGCGTAATAACGAATGTTAGCTGGCAATATTAGATTTGAAAAATGTGCATTAATAACATGCGTAACTTGCGGTGAAACAACAATGACTATATCGTTGGGTACAAGATTATTGAATTGTTCTTGTAAATTTAGAAGCCCATTTCCTTGTGAGATTTTAAAAAATGGGAGATGTTGCGCTGGCAAGTTTGCTTGATTAAATAGTTGGGCAAGCTTTTCACCCTCTGGAGAGGGTCTGGTTACAAAAATCATTTTTGATGTAATTCCTGTAATATTGTTTTTGCACCTTGTTTTAGCAGGCAATTTGCTAGCTCTTGTCCTAGCCTTTCTGCTTCGGTTAAACTACCTTTTAACGAGGCTTTGATTATGTTAGAACCATCAATGCATCCAACAAGGCCCTCTAATAATAAGGTATTATTATTTAATTGACTATAGCAAGCAATGGGGACTTGGCAACCACCTTGTAAGGCTTTATTCATCGCTCTTTCAGCTTGGATACAAATGTGGCTATTTTTATCATCAAGCACTGAAAGAATATCTAATATTTGCTTGTCATTTATTCTTGTTTCAATGCCAATCGCACCCTGTCCAACAGCAGGTAAAATTAAGCTGGTATCAATATATTGTTTGATTCTGCCATCTAATGCCAACCGTTTTAAGCCAACTGCAGCTAAAATAATTGCATCATACTCATTATTGTCGAGCTTCGCTAAACGAGTGCCGACATTACCTCGAAGTTCTTTAATTTGTAAATGTGGATATTTAGCTCGCAATTGACATTGACGTCGTAAACTTGATGTGCCAACCACTGCATTATTGGGTAGTTCATCTAGGTTTGAATATTTATTTGAAATAAACGCATCACGTACATCATCTCGTTTGCAAATTGTCGTGAGAGCTAGCCCTTCGGGAAACTCAGCCGGAATATCTTTTATCGAGTGGACAGCAATATCTGCCTCATTATTTAATATTGCTTGTTCTAGTTGTTTAACAAAAAGGCCTTTTCCTCCAATTTTTGATAGTGGGCTATCAAGTAATACATCACCTTTAGTTGTCATAGGGAGCAAATCCACCGTTAAATTTGGGTGAGCAGCTAATAGCTGTTGCTTAACAAAATTAGCTTGCCATAGAGCTAGAGGGCTTTTTCGTGTTGCAATGCGAATATTCAATTACAGTTTCCTATCTCTACAAATTATATACTTTTATTTGACTCAATTAATGAGTTTATTTTACAGCCTGAAAGGTTTGCAGTAGTTCGTTTCAGGCTATTTATTAAATTTAAGCGGTTATTATTATAGTTTGTCAACAAAACTCGTTGCGTAACCGATATAGTTAGCAGGGGTTAGCTGTTTTAATCGTATTTTTTCAGCTTCGGGCAAAGCTAAAGAGTCGATAAACAGTTTAATGTCTTGTGCATCAACACGTTTCCCTCTAGTTAATTCTTTTAATTTTTCGTAGGGTTTTTCTATTCCATAACGACGCATAACTGTTTGAATAGGCTCGGCAAGCACTTCCCAATTACAGTTAAGCTCTTCAAGTAAATAAGCCTCGTTGACTTCAAGTTTATTTAATCCTTTTAAAGTTGATTGGTAAGCGATAATGGCATAACCAATGCCAACTCCAAGATTACGTAAGACTGTTGAGTCAGTTAGATCGCGTTGCCAGCGAGAAATTGGCAATTTGCTGCCTAAATGTTTTATGATAGCATTGGCAAGCCCTAAGTTGCCCTCTGAGTTTTCAAAGTCAATCGGGTTAACTTTATGTGGCATTGTAGAAGAGCCTATTTCACCTGCAATAGTCTTTTGCTTGAAGTGATTTAATGCAATATAGCCCCAAATATCACGATCAAAGTCGATTAGAATGGTATTAAAGCGTGCTACACAATCAAAGAATTCTGCAATATAGTCATGAGGTTCGATTTGTGTGGTATAAGGATTCCATGTTAGCCCTAGTGAGTAAACAAAATCTTCACTGAATTTATGCCAATTTACTTGTGGATAAGCCACAATATGTGCATTATAGTTGCCTGTCGCTCCGTTAATTTTCCCCAATATTTCAACCGATTGTAACTGTTTTAATTGGCGTTTTAGGCGGTAAGCTACATTGGCAAATTCTTTACCGATTGTTGTGGGTGTAGCTGGTTGACCGTGTGTTCTTGAAAGTAGTGGTAAGTCCCGATAAGCTTTTGCTTGTGCGGTAATGTTATCAATTAGCTTATTCCAATAGGGAATTAAGACAGACTCTTTAGCTGTTTTTAGCATTAATGCATAAGATAAGTTGTTAATGTCTTCTGATGTGCAGGCAAAATGAATAAATTCATTGATTGCGTGTAATTCCTCGTTAGTGCTGACCTTTTCTTTTAAATAATACTCCACCGCTTTGACATCATGATTGGTTGTTTTTTCAATTTTTTTAATGCGATTTGCATCTTGTTCACTAAATTGTTCAATAATTTGGTTCAGATGATTGATAGCTGATTGGCTTAAGGCTGGAATTTCTAAAATATCTGCTTGTGAGGCTAATTTTTTTAGCCAACAAATCTCGACTTGGACACGGTATTTTAATAAACCATATTCGCTAAAAATGGTGCGTAATTCTCTTGTTTTTTCGCCATAACGCCCATCAATAGGAGAAAGGGCTGTAAGTGCAGATAATTCCATCGGTTTAACTCCGTTGCTATTTTGAAATATCAGTTATAAAGTGTAAGCTAGTTTGCTCAATTAATTTGCTCTAATAGCTGCTGTGCAGCGCTACAAATGCGCTTGCGGTTAAAAATAAGTTGAAAACGATTGCCACCAACTTGATACCATAAAATGGCGGATCGAACACAACCCAAAAGTGCTGTTCTTACTTTAGCTTGCACTAATGTGTTTTGCAAAAACTCGACTTTGCCAATCACTTTAATTTTAGTTGATATAGGGCTGATGATATCGGAATAAATTCCCGCTAAAGAATAAGATAGGTCATCAATATGAGCTCTAACAATTTCATCACTTATATCGGGATAAAGTGATGATATACGTTTTAATCGCTGATCTATCTTATCTAATGCGTCATTATTTTTTAGTAGTTTGCTTGTAATGCTAAGTGTGCCAAACAGGTAACGAATAATTTGGGTTTGTTCTTTTTGTCCCGATGATAATAGTTGTATTAATGTTTGTAATCCTGTTTTGATGTTTTCAATGCCATCATAAACATCGTCTGTAGTCTTTGGAGTAATTTTAAAAACGCTTTTTATTGCTTGTTCATAAATTATGGTACTGCAAACACCAGTGTTAGCAAGTTGAGGCACTAATATTGCGCTTTGTACAGCACCAGCAAGCGCAATAGCAATATGATGGTATTTATTATTCACTTTTTAGAACTCCTTACTTACTGCCTTTTATTCGTTCTTCTATAATACCACCACCAAGGCACACCTCGCCGTTATAAAATACTGCTGATTGACCTGGCGTTACAGCTGCAACAGGGCTATCAAAAATAACTTCGATTTTGTCATCAGTTAATGGAGTAACTTGGCAGGCTATGTCTTGTTGGCGGTAGCGTGTTTTTACGGTACAACTAAATGGCTGGGTTACCACTTTACGGTCAACCCAATGTAGTTGCTGCGCAGTTAACCCATTTGAAAACAGTGCGGGGTGATCATGACCTTGCGCTACAATCAATTCGTTATTGGTTAGATCTTTATCAACAACATACCATGGCGTGTCATCTGCCTGTTTCAGTCCACCAATTCCTAAGCCTTTTCGTTGTCCTAACGTATGATACATAAGGCCTTGATGCTGACCAATCACCTCGCCATTGACAGTACGAATTTTACCTGCTTGAGCGGGTAAATATCGTGCTAAAAAGTCACTAAATTTGCGTTCTCCAATAAAACAGATACCAGTTGAGTCTTTTTTAGTTGCAGTAACTAGACCAAGTTGCTGTGCAATTTTACGCACTTCAGGTTTTTCAAGTTCACCAACGGGAAATAAACTTTGATGGATTTGCGATTCACTAAGAGTATAGAGAAAATAACTCTGGTCTTTATTGTTGTCGATACCTCGCAGTAACTCAACTTTATTATCTACTTCTCGTTTGCGTACATAATGTCCAGTTGCAATGTAATCAGCACCAAGATCTTCAGCTGCGTATTCAAGAAATGCTTTAAATTTAATTTCTTTATTACATAAAATATCAGGGTTTGGTGTGCGTCCTGCTTTGTATTCAGATAAAAAATGTTCAAAAACATTATCCCAATACTCGGCAGAAAAATTAATAGTATGTAGTTTAATGTTTAATTTATCACAAACAGCTTGGGCGTCTGCTAAGTCAGCAGCGGCTGAGCAATATTCTTCTGTGTCGTCCTCTTCCCAGTTTTTCATAAATAGTCCAACAACATTATATCCTTGTTGTTGTAATAAATAAGCAGAGACAGAAGAGTCAACACCACCAGACATACCGACAACGACTTTTTTTTGAGTGTTTATATTTGGCATAATGATTATATTAATAGGTAAAATTAATAAAAAAATTTGATGTTAATTTTAACATAACTAGAGGAAAAAAGCATAAAGTTATGCTAATAGCGATTGTCATGTTAGTTTGGTTTTTGCGTTAATATTGTACTAAACCGCATTTTTTCTGAAAGTTTTGATATTTTATCATCCACGGAAAAAAACGATATCACAAGGAATTAAAACAGCCTTATTAGTTCAAATTCATAAAGCTGTTTTTATTTAGATACTTAATTAGAGTTAGTTAAGATCTTTCAATAAGTAAACAACAAGACCTATAATTTTAAAGTCTTGAGATTCAGATTTATCACCAATGATTGCAGGGTACTTAGGGTTGTCACAAAGTAACGCTAAATTAGCACCTTGATTTTGAATGCGCTTAATACTAATTTGATCCTCATATTCTACCGCATATAAGTAGCCATCAATCGGTTTGCAATAGGTTTTGTTGATAATAAGAATATCATGGTTTGATATTGTAGGTTCCATACTGTCACCTTTTGCCCATACCGCAGCTAAGTCTTCGTAGTCACAACATTGATGTTTTATTAAGTTAATATCAAAAGGAATTGATTCAATTTTTGAATAAGATTTATTCGTTTCGTTTAAATGGTGAAATGGGATATGCACAAAACTGTGACGTTCGGATTCTGGCAATAAACGGCATTCACCTTTACCTGTTACTAGCCACTCAATCGGAATATCGCATTTTTGGGCAATAATAGCTAGTCTATTTAATGCTGGATAGGTTTTCCCTGACAGGTAATCCCGTATTACAGCTTCCGACATACCAACTTTTTTAGCAAAGGCATTACCTGATATACCTTCTAATACTAGATTTAATCTATTTCTAAAATTAATTACTCCTGTATCGGTTAGTGCTCGTGTTTTTTCTTTTTCATATTGTTTTTTTATGTTGTTTTTGGCCATTTTATGTCCCTTTCCATGTGTTTTTTTGTTTTTGTTATTTTAATTCATTTTTTTATGTGCTATTCTTTGCTAGGTGATTTCTTACATTTTGAGCATTGTAATACCGATAATCTTTACAATAGCAAAAATTTAACTAATAGAGGATCTCATAATGAGAGGACAAGATCAAGACTGGACACCATCTAGAGTTGTAGGTGAAATTAAAATAAGAGGGGGTAATTTAAGAGCATTGTCGAGAGCTAGCGGATTGCAGGCCGATACTTTGAGAAATGCATTATATCGACATTGCCCTAAATACGAGCGAATTATTTCTGAATATTTGCAAGTTCCTGTTGAAAAAATTTGGCCATCACGTTATCAATCAAAAGGTCAAAATAATATAAATATAAAAAATACTAAAATGTGATTATTTTGTTTTTTTGCAAAATATACTGTGAATTATATTGAGGTTTACAAATAATCTGAGGGAGCTATTGCTCCCTTTTATTTTGTTTTAAAGTAATAACCACAAATAGCCAAAAATATCGACAGCGAACATATTTAAAAACATCAGAATAAACACAAAAATCATAAATGAAATATCAATCATACCAATCGGTGGCACAATACGTCGTATAGGTGCAATAAAAGGTTCCGTTAACTGAGCAAGAAGCTCATCTGCATTTGATTGCCCGCGACTAACCCAACTTAAAACTGCTCGAAATAACAATAGCCAAAATAATAAATATCCAAACGCATGAGCTATTGCTGCAAGAGCATAGAGAAGATATTCACTAGACCAAATTGGCGTGTTAATTATTCCATAATGACAAATAAAAATAATTTTAATCAATGCAAATAGGTATAACAGCAACCAAGTAGCGGTATCTATACGTCCAATTGATGGAATAGCTTTACGTAATGGGCCAATAACGGGTTGAGTAATGCGAACAATAAATTGGGTAAAAGGGGTATAGAAATTTACACGTACCCGTTGCATCCATAAGCGTAAAATTAAAATATATAAACATGCCGTTAAGACCGATTTCCCTAAAAAATAAAGTGATGTCATTTAAAACTCCTTAACTAAATATATTTTGGCAATATATCACAAATACTGTCTTGCCCCAAAGATAGCAGTACCAATACGAACCATCGTGCTACCTGCAACAATCGCAGCTTGCATGTCGCTACTCATGCCCATGGATAATGTGTCCATAAATGGATAATCAGCTTGTAAAGAATGCAAAAGTTTCTGCATTTTGGTAAAGACATTTAATTGTTTGCCAAAATCATCTTCTATTTCAGGAATGGCCATTAATCCGCGTAAATTTAGATTGGGTAGCGCAATAATTTGTTTTACTAAACCCGCAACTTCTTCAGGAGCAACTCCTGACTTACTGGCTTCTTGGCTAATATTGACTTGAATTAGTACATTTAATTTAGCCATGGATGTAGGACGCTGATCATTTAAACGTTGAGCAATTTTAAAGCGATCAATGGTATGCATCCAGTCAAAATTTTCTGCCACTAATTTACTTTTATTCGACTGTAAAGGCCCAATAAAATGCCAAGTTAAAAGTTGGGATGACATAGTTTTTTTGAAATATTGGATCTTTTCTATGCCTTCTTGAACATAATTTTCACCAAAAGAAAATTGTCCAGCACTTATTGCTTCTGTGATCTGTTGTACTGGTTTAGTTTTACTAACTGCAATAAGTTCTATTGTATTGGGATCTCGTTTGCATTTTGATGCAATTGTTTCAATTTCATTTCTAATAGCCAATAAATTGTCATGTATTGTATTCATTTTTATTCCCAATTAATAATTATTAGGTTAATTGTAATGTTAAACTCGATATTAGCGCTTAGTGTAACGCAAAATGCTTCAGATTTGCATCTTTCAAGTGGCGAAGCTGTACGAATTCGCATTAATGGGCAACTTCAGCTTTTATCAAAAGAAAAATTGTTATCATTAAATTTGGAAATTGAATTATTAAAGTTACTAAACGAAGTGCAAAAAAAACAATTACAACAAAATAGACAAATCGATTTGGCCTATCAAGCTGCTGGAATAGGTCGATTTAGGGTCAATATTTTTTATCAACAACGAGGCATTTCGGCTGTATTTCGAATAATTAAAAACTATATTCCCGATCTATCTGAGATAGGCGCACCAGAGGTTTTTAAGAAACTAATAAAGTACGAAACAGGTATAATATTAGTTACTGGTTCGACCGGAAGTGGTAAATCAACCACGCTTGCATCATTAATTCAGCACATCAATTTGACCCAATCTAAGCACATTATTACACTAGAGGATCCTATTGAATTTATCTATCAAAGTCAAAATTCATTAGTTCAGCAAAGAGAACTTACTTATTTTGATCATGCCATTATTGATAGTATTTTAAGGCAAGATCCTGATATTATATTATTAGGTGAATTACGCAATAAACACGCAATTCAAGCAGCATTAACTGTCGCTGAAACTGGTCATTTAGTTTTTGCTACTTTGCATACAAATTCTGCTATTCAAAGCATAAATCGTATGATTGATGTATTTGAAAGCAACTCACATGATTTTATCCGTACACAATTAGCTAACAGTTTAAGAGCTGTTATAAGCCAAAAACTAGTGCCTACCGAACAAGGACGTAAAGCGTTGTTTGAAATTCTAATCAATACGCCAGCTATTAGTAATTTGATTAGTGAAGGAAAAATTAAACAAATTTTTTCGATTATGCAGACCGGGCAACAGTATGGCATGCAAATTATGGCTGATAATTAGTGATTAGCTATTATACAGTTCTATGCCAATCTAATTTTTGAATGATAACAACGAATAAATAAAAGTAGATCTTTACAAATCTTTACAAAAAATAGTTTTTTTTATTTTTTAACTGTGTGCTTTTTAGTTATAATTGAGCGATTCTTATATATTCTATTTATGAAAGCGATTCACCTAGTCTAGGTATTATAAAATTAGCTAACAAATTAAATTTATTAAATAAATTTAATTTGTTAGGAAGCTGTAACTTGAAAAATGGAAGGAAAATGATATAATGTTAGTACAGGCACACAGGCACACAGGCACACAGGCACACAGGCACACAGGCACACACATTTGAACAATGCCGAAAGTTAACACTACCATTATGGATTTCATCATTTTTTAAGGTTTTCCAGTGCTTTCCTTATCATAATACACACCTAATAATATTTTTAAATTTTGTACAACAAATAAAACCTGTATTTTTAATAAAAATAACTAAAGCATATGGTAATATTCTTGAGTTAATACATATTCTTTTAAATATTAGACATAATGTTTTCAAAATTATGATGGCGCTATTCGGTTTAATAATATCTAATAACGTGGCGTCAATTTTATCTGCTGTAACAACAAAAGAGATTTATGGTAGTGCGCCATACTTAACTTTTGATGGTGGACGTTCGCATGCTGATTCTGTTTCTCCATTATTGTCAATTACGCTGCCTGATAATAAAGTTATTAATGCATTAGAAGATGAATCAAGTATGGAAAGTCCGATAATATTAGATAAAAAATCTGCTACTTTTGCTGATATAAAAACATTGGTACCATTTAAAAACTATCCAAATATATTAACCGATGAAGTTATTGATAATAATGGTTATTGGCAAGATGATGATGGCGATAAGCTTAATCACACAAGCACAAGTAAATTAACTATTAACTGGCAAAATTTGGAAGGTCAAGATATAACTAGTTATGTAAAAAACAACTCAAATAGCGTATTGAATGGGTGTGATGCGCCTTATAAACTGACCTTAAAATTAGATGATATTGAAATAGTGACTCAATATGGTATACCATCAAAAAGTGGTAAATTTACAGGTGGGAAACATACCTATTATATTTATCCTAAAATTGATAAACCTAAGTTTTGTTACGCAAAACCGAATTTAGAGTTTGATCTTCATTCTAGCGAACTCCCTTATGACGGCGCGATTTCTTCTATTAACGCAGGAAATGGCGAGTGGAATAAGCATAGGGGGTTTTATGCTTATAATCCAGCGAATTCTGGAGCAAATTTTCCAACCACAGGATCTCATAATTTATTTTTTTACTTGAGTGTTGCAGGAATGAAAGCACAAGATATTGTGAATAAGAATGGTCGAACAATTTCGAAGGGAGGGGTAACATTAGCGTTAAATGCTGAAAATACGCTACCGACAGGGTTAGTCAAAATTACCTTAATGGGCCCTAAGGAGAATAACCCTGGTTCCTTTATTCCTTCAACATTTTATTTACACGATAAAAACAATGGCCCATTGTATAGTTTTAGATTAGAGCGTTGGTATGTAGCTAAAAAAGGCGGTGCAGGCGGTTATCAAAATGCTGTAACGTTTTGTAATAATTTTAATGGTGGCGGGTATCGTGTAATTAAAGTGCTGGACTTTTCTAATTCAAATCGAGCAGAAAGTGTTAATTGGCAAAATGGTATAATAGACGAAACTTATTTACGAAAAATTAGTTATAAAGAAAATGGTTATTGGATGGGAGGATTACTTAGCGAATGGGGGCGTATGACTCAAATTTACTACAAAGACAGTGATTGGGAGTTTTTTAAAGTAGGTGATCCTAATTGGGATGCAATCAACCGTGCATATTATTGGACATCAGATCAACATTACTGGAACTATAATTTTGTTGTAGAGGCTAATAATGGGCTTGTTGGTGATAGAGGGCATTCAGATCAAGATTATAGAGTAGCCTGCGTTACTCCTTAATTTGTAGTTATCATCTAAAACAGATCTAATCATGATTATTTAGACAAGTAAAGAACCCAATTTTTTGTCTAGATAATCAATAGAGTTCATACAGATGTAAACTAAGAACTAATCTGATTGCTAATTAGTTTTTAGACAATACGCCAGCAAATGCTACTTTTCTTATTTAAAAAGTAAAATGTTTAACAACTATTGATCACACACTTTAATAGAAATTAGTTTTAGATTTAAAAATACTTATGAATATAGTTAACAATAAACTATATTGTTAAAAAGTGAGTTTTGTATCAAAAAAATATTCTATAATTGTGAAAAAGCATTGATATTAAAAGGTGATAAATAAATGGAAAAAAAAATTGGTTTTATTGGTTTAGGTAACATGGGAAATGCCATATTGCAAGGTATTTTGGGTAGTAATATTGTGCCAGGAACACAAATTTATGTTTATGATCATCATCCGGAAAAAGGTCAAGTTCTTAATCAAACTTATTCAGTAAATGATCTCGATTCAGCAAGAGATGTTGCTCGTGAGGCCGATATAGTTTTTATTGCGGTTAAACCTAATGTGATTGTTGATGTACTTGTTGATATTCAAAAAGAATTAAAGAAAAATACCATCGTTATTTCAATTGCGGCAGGTGTTACCATTAAAACAATTGCCAAATGTGTAGGTTATGAGCAAAAAATTATACGAGTTATGCCAAACACACCAGCACTTGTTAATGCCGCAATGTGTTCAATTACTCCCAATACCGAAATTACGGATGAAGAATTATCTGCTGTTCAACAATTATTAAATTGTATTGGTGAAACAGAAGTTGTTCCTGAAGATTTAATTGACGCAGTTATTGGTGCAAGTGGATCTTCCCCCGCTTTTGTGTTTATGTTTATTGAAGCACTAGCTGATGGCGCGGTTAAAGGCGGATTATCAAGAAAACAAGCTTACAAGTTTGCTGCCCAAGCAGTTTTAGGATCGGCAAAACTATTATTAGAAACAGGTAAACATCCAGGTGAATTAAAAGATATGGTCTGCTCACCTGCTGGCACTACAATTGAGGGAGTGCAAATGCTTGAAGCTAAAGGCTTTCGGTCAGCTGTGATTGATGCTGTGGAAGCAACGGTTAATAAATCTAAATATCTTGCGGAAAAGTAAATATAAAATTATCTATATTTTATATTTATTAAGTAATTTTAATGGCATTGCAAAACAAAAATATGATTAAATATTAATCATTGTTGGGCGTGAGCAATATAGAAAAAGTGTTTAATGAAGAGTGAATAAAACATCTTTCTTTAGCTATGAACAATATTAATTTAAAAAATGGCAACAAATACTTGATGATTTGAATAGGTAAAATAATAACTAGTAAATTAATACTAGTTATTATATTGTTGATGTGCGAAAATATTTAACAAAATATTACAGACTTTTAATTTTCGATTATCAGCTATAAATTTAACTCTATCAATATAATTCATAAATAAAAAAGCTAAATTTACAAATCTTAACAAAAAATAAGTTTATTTACTTTAAAGCGATACGTTTTTATGTTTATAATCTAATGCATTATTTATGCTAGTTATTAGCTATTTATTTCAGGCTCTAAAAATAAAATATATTAAAAGTGAATTAAGAAAGAGTAATTAATAAATTATTAGTTACTAGCTTGTTAATTTAATTTTATAAAGGCAAAAGCAAGTGGGAAATTTTTGAAAAATGAGATAGGAAATGATATAATGAAGAAAGAACAGCACACAGCACACAGCACACAGCACACAGCACACAGCACACAGCACACAGCACACAGCACACAGCACACAGCACACAGCACACAATTTGAACAACTAAAAAAAATAACTTTACATATCCCGCTGTTTTTTAAAGTTTTTATACAATTTGTTTGTCATCAAGCTTGTTTGTGCATAATATCACCCAATTCACAGATTAAACGTTATATTTCCCAAGCAATTTGGGCATTATTTGGATTAATGATATCGAATAATGCTATGTCAGCATTATCCGCTGTGACGGTAAAAAAGATCCATGGTAGTTCGCCCTATTTAACCTTTGATGGCGGTGCGACTCATGCAGATTCAGTTAGTCCCTTATTATCAGTAACATTGCCTGGAAACAAAATTGTTACTGTATCAAATGATAGCTCAAGTATGGAAAAACCATTAGTATTAGATAAACTTTCAGCCACTTTTGCAGATATCAAGACATTAGTGCCTCATGAAAATTATCCAGAGGTATTGGCAGATAAAGTCATTGATGACAATGATTATTGGAAGGATGATGATGGCGATACATTTCATCGTGTCAATTCGAGTAAATTAAAAATAAAATGGGAAAATATAGAAGGGCAAGATATTACTGATTATGTGAAGCACAATGCCAATAGCTTACTTAATGGGTGTGATGCACCTTATAAATTGACGTTAGAAGTTGGGGATATGAGTATTGAAACAGAATATGGCATACCATCTCAAGGAGGTCATTTTACGGGAGGAAAACATACCTATTTCCTTTATCCAAAGGTAGATAAACCTAAGTTTTGTTACGCAAAACCAAATTTAGAGTTTGATTTTCACTCGGGTAAAATCCCTTATAATGGTGCGATTTCATCTATTAACGCAGGTAATGGTGAATGGAATAAGTACAGAGGATTTTATGCTTATAATCCAGCGAATCCTGGGGCAAACTTTCCAACCACAGGCTCTCATAATTTATTTTTTTACTTGAGTGTTGCAGGAATGAAAGCGCAAGAATTTATTAATACGAATGGTGATACAATTTCCAAAGGAGGAGTAACGCTCAAATTACATAGGGAAAATAGTTCTCCTACTGGTTTAGTCAAAATTACCTTAACGGGTCCAAGTTTAGAAAATCCCGGAGCTTTTACACCTTCGACATTTTATTGGCGAGATGCAAATAATCAACCATTATATAGTTTTAAGCTTGAGCGTTGGTATATAGCTAAAAAAGGTGGTGGTGCAGGTGGGTATCAAAATGCAGTAGCATTTTGTAATAATTTTAATGGTGGTGGGTATCGGATAATAAAAGTACTTGATTTTACTAATGGAAGGGCCAGTAGAGTCAACTGGCAAATAGGTATAGTTGAACCGTTTTATCTGAGAAAAATTAGTTATAAAGCGAATGGTTATTGGATGGGGGGATTACTTAGTGAATGGGGGCGTATGACACAGCTTTACTATAAAGACAGTGATTGGGAATATTTTCGTGTTGGCGATCCCGCTTGGGGAGATTCTAGAGCCATTTATTGGACTTCAGATGATCAAAATCGTTGGCACTATAATTATGTTGTAGAGGCCAATACTGGTGGTGTTGGTGATAGAGATCATTCGGATCAAGATTATAGAGTAGCCTGCGTTACTCCTTAATTGGTATTTATGTTTTGAACATACATTTAATTGTAACTATTTAGCAGGAAAAGTCTCTATCTTCTGCTAAATAGTTGGTCGCATCAAATACAGAAATTACTGATAAAGAATTAATTATTTTACAAACATTACTGAGTTTTATTGTTAAAACCGAGATTGTGCTAAAATTTAATTGGTATCGTTGTTAGTGCAACTGGAAAGATTCTAGCTTTTTGGTTAATATTTATTAATGAGTTAATTGATGGCTCTGTTAAATATGGATTATTAAGAAAATAAGCTTTAAATTTATAATGTTATGTGATTGGATTAGCAATTATTGATTGTTTTATTTGTGAGTGACTAATAAATCTTTTAAAAGATTGCTTGCATTAGTAAACTAATTATGAGTAAATAGACCCAAGCATACGACATGCGGATTTATTTTGTAACATTTCGATATATGTAGTTTGTAGTTTACTATGTCTTAAAGATTAGTTTTCTTCAGTATCTTCTTCTTAGTGTTAATGAGTAATCTAGGTTTTATGTTTTTGAATATAGCCTTAGTGGCTAAGATTAATTTATTTATAGGAAGATTATTATGTCTAAGAAAACTGGTCAAGTTAAGTGGTTCAACGAAAGTAAAGGTTTTGGTTTTATTTCACCTGCTGATGGTAGTAAAGATGTATTTGTACATTTTTCGGCAATTTCTGGTGATGGATTCAAAACGTTAGGCGAAGGTCAACAAGTAGAATTCTCAATTCAAGACAGTCCTCGTGGCCCTGCGGCAGCAGATGTAACCATTATCTAAGATTTACGCCTTATCTTTTATTATCTTATCAGTAAACATTTACTGGTAAGATGTTTAGTTATTAGACTTCCCGCCTTAAATCCTTTATCATTAATTAGCTATTTTATAACATAGATTATTCTCATTTTTAATGAGGTCATGAATAAACATATGATACAAAGAAAATAATGAAAAAGTTAGTATTATCTATTGCATTATTAGGTCTTTCGTCGGTTGCTATGGCTGATTCATCTCAATCATGTAATGCTTATTTTGATAAAGTTGACAGTATAGTGAAAGCTATCCCTGAAAATACTGCAACAAAGCAACAAACCAATATGATAAAACAAAATTTAGAAAACGCTAAACAACAAATTCCTTCAATGCCAGAAACTGAACAAGAATCAGCTTGTAAACAAGGCATCAATTTACTTAAACAAATTGATGCAATTTTAATTAAAAAATAAGTGTTTTATAAGCCAATTTATCATTGATTATGACGAAAATCCCAAGGGGCTATTGGATATTTATCTTTCCATAGCCCTTTTTTGTTTTGTTTTGCATTTTCCTCTAATTTTACCATTATCTTGTTGTCAGCGATCCCTTTATAACGATAAGCCCAAGCATAACCACTTTCTACCATTTTGGCATTGATATTCACCTTATTAAAAAAGATAGTACCTAAAGTTCTTTTATAGATATCTTTTTTATTTTCTTTAACAAAAACATTTTTACCCGCAATGAGTGAGGCTAAATGTTCTCGTGATGCATCACCAAAGGCTTGCCCTCTTTCTGGCGCATCAATATCAAGTAATCGAACACGAATTTTTTGCTTTTTTACCGTCAAAATATCTACTGTGTCTCCATCAATCACTCTGACAACTTTACCACTGAAATCGGCATAAGCTAGTGTATTTGATAAACAAAACAAAATAATAAAAATCAATAAGTGTTTTAAACAATTCATGATAAATAAAAAAGGTATAATAATTTGTAGCATTATACATTGATTATTGAAACTTACGACGTTGTGATGATATTTTTACTTGATAGTTAGCTATTTGTTTCATGACTGCTTCTGTGTTTATACCATGATAAACAAAATCTAACTTAGCAATGATAAATTATTTTTAATAAGAAAATAGCATTATATTCAGCCACACTTATATTGTGTATGGCTGATTGAGGTAGGGAGACTTTTAAATTAAAAAGTATTGGTATCTTGGAATAAACCTACTTTTAAATCAGATGCTTGGTAAATTAATTTTCCATCAACAAAAACTTCACCATCACCAATACCCATAATTAATTTACGGTTAATTACGCGCTTAAAATGGATTTTATAAGTCACTTTTTTATTTGTTGGTAATACTTGTCCGGTGAATTTTACTTCACCAACACCTAAAGCTCGTCCTTTACCTTTACCGCCAATCCAGCCTAAATAAAATCCCACTAATTGCCACATAGCATCAAGTCCTAGGCAGCCAGGCATAACTGGATCGTTTTTAAAATGACATTTAAAAAACCATAAATCAGGATTAATATCAAGTTCCGCCTCGACAAAACCTTTACCAAAATTACCACCGTTTTCATTCATCTCGATAACACGATCCATCATTAACATTAAATCAGATGGTAATGGGGGACCATCATGGCCAAATAGTTCATTATTTCCTGATTTAATTAAATCTGCTTTATCGTACGATGATTTACGTTCAAATGTCATAAAAAAACCTTTTATTTAATATAAATTAAAACATGCTTAAAAAAATTGAAAGTTACCTAGTTCTTATTTATTCCATAATGAATAAAATTTTGGGCTAAAGTTTATTGGGTATTGTTACTTTTTGCAATATTTTTGCCATTTAGTTAGCCAACTATCTTGTTTTTTGTCTTGTAATAATGCTGCCTGCATACGTGCGTGAATTAATTGGTAAAGATTGATATTACTTTTATCTTTATACGGAATACCTGTAAGCAAATAAAGAGCATCGGCAATATGTTCAACTGTCCATATTGAAAACTTCTCTTGTTCAATAGCTTCAATGACTTTATCACTTAAACTTAGATGGCGTTGATTGGTAGCTGGTATGATCACTCCTTGTTGACCTGTTAAGCCTTGATGCTGACAAACGGCAAAAAATCCTTCAATTTTTTCGTTAACACCACCAATTGCTTGAACATGACCAAATTGATCCACTGAACCGGTTACAGCCAATTGCTGATCGATAGGTTGCTGAGATAAAGCGCTAATGATTGCACAAAGTCCGGCAAGTGAAGCACTATCACCATCAATTTCACTATATGATTGTTCAAAAACCAAAGAAGTCGAAAAAGGTAATTGGTGATTAAATGCAAACTCAGACATGATAAAGGCCTGCATTATCATCATTCCTTTTGAATGAATATTACCAGCTAATTCTGTTTTGCGTTCAATATCAATGAGTTCACCATCGCCAAAATGAATAAGGCAACTTAAACGTGTCGGTTCACCAATCGCTTTTGGATGTCCAGGATATTCAATTACCGATAAACCATTTATTTGTCCAACGACTTGATCTTTCGTATTAATCATTATTTGATTACTAAAGATTTCATCATGCACTCTATCTTGCAAATAATCTTCGTGCCATGACTTTTTCTTTATCGCAGTTGTAATCGCTGATTCATCTATTACATTATTTTGCATAAAGTAAGTTGCATTGACTAATAATGAATTAACCCAATCAACAGACAAGGGGAGGTAATATTGGTCACCAGTATAGCGAGTTGCTACTTTGTAAATTTTTGCTATAGCCGAGGTATCAATATCAGGTAATTGCTGTTTATGGGCAATAAATTTTAAGTATTTAACCCAGTGTTCAAGTTGTTCAGATGATTTAATCTGTAATTCATTTTCAAATTCAGTGTAAATAGATGTTGAATAAAATTCAGGTTCGAAATCTTGTAATTCTGCTAAACTTAATCTATCCCCGACTAAAATAATACGTAAATCAAGTGGCATAGGCGGAATAGATAAGGGTAAAGGATGAGATTCGTCAGATGAACTCCACTCAAATTCTTGTTTTATGACCATTTGCTTTAGCTTTGTCCATAGCGATGGTTGGCTAAGTAACGAGCGAAGACCTAAAATTAAAACGCCACCATTAGCACGATGAACAAGGCCTGCTTGTAATTTAATTGGACCATGTTCAGGTTGTCTAACACAACCAAAAAGTTTTTCAGTATCAACAGAAGAGGCAAATAAACAATTGTCTTGAGCTGCAAAATTATCTTGCTTGCTTTTCGCTTTGGTTAGTGTAATTTTACTTTCGCTAAAAAAATAACTATAACCGAGCGGGGCTGGTGATAAATCACATTTAATGGCTTGCCTTAGTAAATCAAAAAGAAGCTCACTTTCAGGTGCTTTAAGCAATATAAAACGTGGGCTATAACATTCTCTTTTTGGGGAGCATAACAGGGATAAAGCAGATGCAGCGCGAGGTTGCCACATGAGTAAATGTTCTGATTTTTCTGATGCTAATACTGTTGAAGTATTCGTCGTGTTTTTGCGTTTAGAAAAATAAGATAAATCAGGTTGGATTTGTTGTGCGTTGAGTTGTGTAATGGCCAAAATTATTGTCTTTTTGTTAGCTTATTTCATCTTGAAATTATAACAAGTATCCGAAGTATCGCCAACAGCTTACCAAAATCTTTATGCTAACAAATAAAAAATTTACAGAAAGATTTTTCAAAATCGGGTAAACTAAGTCAAAATTTATTGTTTATTTAGCTTCACTATCACCATTATCAACGACTAAACATGCTCAAAATCAAAAATACTTACTTCAAAGACGATCGTGCCTCACAAATTGTTAGCTGGGGGCATTGGTTTACGTTGTTTAATATTTTTGTTGTAATTTTGCTTGGTAGTCAATATTTACTTATTGCTGATTGGCCTCGTACTTTTATGGGACGGTTTTATGCAATCATTAGTGCTATTGGCCATTTCAGTTATTTGACCTTTGTTGCTTATTTAGTTCTACTTTTTCCGTTAAGTTTTTTTATTCATTCGTCTCGATGGCAAAGGATTATTGCAACGATCTTTGCAACAGTCGGTATTTCGTTACTGATTATTGATATTGAAGTTTTTTCGCATTTTAGAATGCATCTTAATTTGTCGATTTGGCAATTATTCTCATCGCAAAAAGTTTCTTATTTAAGTACGGTATTTATTGCCATTCCCTTTGTTTTATTGATTGAGATTTTATTTTCATTATGGAGCTGGAAAAAACTACGTAGCTTAAATAAACGCAAATGCTATGCAAAACCAGTAGTGATTTTTTTTATTATTTGCTTCGTTGCCTCACATTTGATCCATAGCTGGGCTGATGCTAATTTTTATCGACCTATTACCATGCAACGCTCAAGCCTTCCGCTTTCTTATCCTTTAACTGCTCGCCATTTTCTTGAACGATATGGCTTTATAAAAGAAAACGGTTATCGCGATCGTGTTGCTCAAGAAGGCAATCCTTTTGCGATGGCAATTGAATACCCATTAGGACGCCTTGTTTATGATAAACAACCGATAAAAAATAATGTGCTTATGATTGTTATTGATGGGTGGAATACAAATTTATTAACTAAACATATGCCTAGGTTGAATGCATTTGCTCAAGATAATATTACCTTTACAAATCATTACGGTGCAAGTAATCAGTCATATTTGAATGACTTTTCATTATTTTACGGATTAGATCCTAACTACTATAATAGTATTTTAGTTGGACATAAACCTTCAGTATTGTTCGAGGTTGTGACTAAACAGCGCTATAATTTAGGTCTGTTTTCAGCAGACGGTTTTGCTGAACCTTTATATCGTTCTGCATTATTATCTAATTTTTCAATACCAGAGCCTAAAAAACAATCCAATAAACAAATAACCGAAAATTGGAGAGCATGGCATGAAGAACAGAATCATCTTGATAATCATGCACCTTTATTTTCTATCATCCAATATTCGTTAGGTGATAAAAACAAAAAAATTGCGATATCTGATCTTCAATCAGAAGCTAAAAAGTTAGATCAGTATATTGAATCCTTAATTGCTTATTTAAGATTATCGAATGCTTACAATGATACGGTGATTATTATTACTGGTACGAATGATATTAAAATTGACGAGGTGAAGAAAGTAGCATCACGCAATACAAGTAGTGGCTTTAAGAGGGAATCATTAAAAGTACCATTGATTATATCATGGCCGAATAAAGAAAGTGCTCAAATAACAGAAGCAACTTCGCAAACTGATATTATGCTTACATTAATGCAAGAGGTATTTTATGTTACTACGCCACCTCAACAATATAGTCAAGGTAAAAACTTATTTACTCGAAAGCCTAGACAATGGCTAGTTGCTGGTGATGAAAATACTATAGCTGCACTTTATGATGATAAAACGGTTGTTTTAGATGCTTTTGGTCGTTCTAAAATTTATGATATTAATGGTAAGTTGCAAAAAGAAGAAAAAATTAGCTTACCAATCTTTTTGCAAATCGTCACTGAAAATCGCCGTTTTATGGTCGTGGATAATTGATTTAGCTTTTGAATAGAATAATAAAAAGAGGTGAATTACTTCACCTCTTTGCCCATTGCTTGTAAATCGGCATGATAAGACGAACGCACAAAAGGCCCGCAAGCAGCATGGGTAAATCCCATATTTAATGCTGTTTGCTTCAATTCTTCAAATTCTTGTGGTGACACATAACGTTCAACTGGTAAATGATATTTACTCGGTTGTAAATATTGGCCCAGCGTTAACATAGTCACACCATGACTACGTAAATCCTTTAATACTTGAATTAACTCTTTGTTTGTTTCACCTAGTCCAACCATCAACCCCGATTTTGTTGGAATTTCTGGATGCCGCTCTTTAAACCTAGCCAGTAATTTGAGGGATCCTTCATAGTTAGCACCAGGACGGATCTTTTTATATAAACGTGGGATATTTTCTAAGTTATGATTAAACACATCAGGTGGGTTATTGCTTAACACTTCAATTGCTTCATTAATACAGCCACGAAAGTCAGGTGTGAGTGTTTCAACTTTTATATTTGGGTTTAATGCTCTAATTTCTCGAGTACAATTAGCAAAATGGCTAGCTCCACCATCTTTTAAATCATCCCTATCAACCGAGGTAATAACAACATAGCGTAATTTCATTTCTTGAATGGTTTGCGCTAGCTTAATTGGTTCTTTACTGTCTGGTGGTAATGGTCTACCATGAGCTACATCACAAAATGGGCAACGGCGGGTACAAATATCGCCCAAAATCATAAAAGTAGCTGTACCATGGTTAAAGCATTCAGCTAAGTTAGGGCAAGAGGCTTCTTCACAGACTGAATGCAATCCATGTTTGCGCATGGTGTTTTTGATATGTGCAATATTATCAGAGTGAGCAGATAGCTTAATTCGCATCCATTCAGGTTTTTTAAGTGGCGTTGCATCTTCTAATGTGATTGTTGGGATTAAGCGTGTTTTGTCAGCATCACGATATTTTGAGCTTCTGAGTGTTATTTCATTATTTTGCATAATTGGTATCTTATTTTTGAGGTAACTGCTTAATAAAATTATTAGTTAATAGTTGTTTTATCTCTTTATGATTAATTTGAGACACATATTCTTTTAGTTGCGTCATTTGTAATCCGGCGTAGCCACAAGGGTTAATGTTATTAAAAGGGGAAAGATCCATATCAACATTGAATGCAAGCCCATGTAAAGTGCAGCCACGAATGATATGCAAACCAAGTGAACAAATTTTTTTTTCGTTAATATATACTCCCGGTGCATTAGACTTTGCATGAGCTATAATACCATAATGGAGTAATGTTTGAATGACGCTATTTTCTAAATAACTAACTATATCTCGGATACCTATCTTAAGTCTTTTTAAATCAAATAAAATATACATGATTTGTTGACCTGGAGCATGGTAAGTAATTTGACCACCGCGATCGGTCTGAATAACTGGGATATTTGTCTGATTTAATAAATGTTCTGCTTTACCAACTTTACCTTGGGTAAATATGGGTTCATGCTCGACTAACCAGATTTCATCAAGAGAATGCTCATTACGTTGTTTTGTAAAGTCATGCATAGCTTGATAGGTATACACATATGGTTTAATTTTTAAGTCTTTGATTATGACATTATTAATGATCATAGTTTTTTCTATTGTCTTCAAGTAATATTATCGAAATTTTTACAAGTATATAACAGATTTCATAATAATTTGACAACTTGTAGTTATTCTCAGTATAGCTGCTAGGAATAATATTTAAATTTATTATTAAGTAAAATTTAGTTATTTATCAGATAAATAACATTTATTTTATTATTAGTATTGGAATAGTTGATTAATTTGATAGGAATTAACATTCTTTTCTAAGCTTTGGTTTGCTTTACTTTTTTTATGAAAATGGCAGACTTATGCGATGAAACTCCATAATGCAGAGTTGTAATTTATATAGTTATTTATAGCTAAGGATAGCAAATACTGCATTTTTCTAAACAAAAAAAGAGGTTTTTATATGTCGGATATGCAAGTGAATGATATCGATCCCATTGAAACACAAGATTGGCTCAAGAGTCTTGATTCAATTATTCGCGAAGAAGGTATCGAACGTGCACAATATATTATTGAACAAATAGTCAATAAAGCGAGAGATGGTGGTGTTCCACTACTTTTTGGTTCTTCAACAAGTAATTATGTCAATACTATCCCAGTAGAAGAACAACCTGCTTATCCTGGCGATTGGGAAATAGAACGCCGCATTCGTTCAATTGTTCGCTGGAATGCAATTATGATGGTGCTAAGGGCATCAAAAAAAGATCTGGAACTAGGTGGTCATATGGCATCGTTCCAGTCTGCTGCTACGTTTTATGAAGTTTGCTTTAACCATTTTTTCCGTGCACGCAATGAAAAAGATGGTGGTGATCTAGTTTATTTCCAAGGGCATATTTCACCAGGTGTTTATTCACGCGCATTTATTGAAGGTCGTTTAACCGAAGAACAACTTGATAATTTCCGCCAAGAAGTACATGGTAAAGGACTGCCTTCTTACCCTCACCCTAAATTACTCCCTGAATTTTGGCAATTCCCAACAGTATCAATGGGGCTTGGTCCTATTAGTGCTATTTATCAAGCACGTTTTTTAAAATATTTAGAAAATCGGGGACTGAAAGATACTTCTGAACAAACTGTCTATGCTTTCTTAGGCGATGGTGAGATGGATGAGCCTGAATCAAAAGGCGCAATTACCGTTGCAACACGTGAAAAACTGGATAATTTGGTATTTGTTATCAACTGTAATTTACAACGTTTAGATGGACCGGTAACAGGCAACGGTAAGATCATTAATGAATTAGAAGGTGTTTTTGCTGGTGCAGGCTGGAATGTGATTAAAGTTCTTTGGGGTGACCGTTGGGATAAACTTCTACAAAAAGATAAATCTGGTAAGTTAATTCGACTAATGAATGAAACACTTGATGGCGATTATCAAACATTAAAATCAAAAGACGGTGCTTATGTTCGTGAGCATTTCTTTGGTAAATATCCTGAAACAGCAGAGCTAGTTAAAGATATGACTGATGAAGAAATCTTCAGATTAAACCGTGGTGGTCAAGATCCAGCTAAAATGTTTGCAGCATTCCAACGAGCCAAAGAAACTAAAGATCGTCCAACAGTCATTCTTGCTCACACAATTAAAGGCTATGGTATGGGTGATGCAGCTGAAGCTAAAAATATTGCCCACCAAGTGAAAAAAATGAATATGGATGGTGTGCGTCATGTTCGTGATTTCTTCAATATTCCTGTAACAGATGAAGCACTTGAAAAATTACCTTATATCAAATTTGAGGAACACATGCCAGAATACAAATATATTCATGAACGTCGTAATGCATTACATGGCTATGTTCCATCAAGATTAACCAAATTCTCTGGTACGATCTCTATTCCATCATTAAGCGAATTTTCGTCATTACTTGAAGCACAGTCAAAAGAAATTTCAACCACAATTGCGTTTGTCCGTGCACTTAACATCATGCTTAAGGATAAAGAATTAGCACCACGCTTAGTACCTATTTTGGCTGATGAAGCGCGTACTTTTGGTATGGAAGGCTTATTCCGTCAAATTGGGATTTATAATCCACATGGGCAACAATATACGCCACAAGATAAAGAGCAAGTTGCTTATTATCGTGAAGACGAAAAAGGTCAAATTTTACAAGAAGGGATTAATGAATGTGGTGCAACGGCTTCATGGTTAGCTGCTGCGACATCATATAGCACCAATGATTTCCCAATGATTCCATTCTATATTTATTATTCTATGTTTGGTTTCCAACGTATTGGCGATTTAATGTGGGCAGCTGGCGATCAACAAGCACGCGGATTTATGATCGGTGGTACATCAGGTCGTACAACATTAAATGGTGAAGGCTTACAACATCAAGATGGTCACAGCCATATTCAATCATTAACCATACCTAACTGTATCTCATATGATCCTGCTTATGCTTATGAAGTTGCGGTTATTATGCAAGATGGTTTACGTCGTATGTATGGCGAACAAGAAAACGTTTACTACTATATTACAACACTCAATGAAAACTATGCACAGCCTGCAATGCCAGAAGGTGCAGAAGAAGGCATTCGTCGTGGTATTTATAAACTTGATACTGTTGAAGGTCAAAAAGGTAAACCGACTGTTCAGTTATTAGGTTCTGGTTCGATTTTACGTCATGTACGTGATGCGGCTGACATCTTAGCTAAAAACTATGGTATTAGTTCTGAAGTTTATAGCGTAACATCATTTACTGAACTTGCTCGTGATGGACAAGATTGTGAACGATACAATATGCTACATCCAAGTGAAACACCAAAAGTGCCTTATGTTGCACAAATTATGAATAACAACCCAGCAGTAGTTTCAACTGATTATATGAAAATTTTTGCTGAGCAAATTCGTGGATTTGTACCTGCTGAAAGTTATCGAGTGCTTGGTACTGACGGCTTTGGTCGCAGTGATAGCCGTGAAAATTTGCGCCATCACTTTGAAGTTGATGCATCTTATGTTGTTGTTGCAGCATTGGGTGAACTTGCTAAACGTGGTGATATCGAAGTTAGCGTTGTTGAAGAAGCGATCAAAAAATTCGAAATCAATGCTGACAAACTTAATCCACGAATTGCATAAGAGGTTGTTATAATGAGTATTCAAATTAAATTACCCGATATTGGCGGTGATGAAGTCGAAGTGACCGAAATTCTGGTTAATGTTGGTGACAAAGTTGAAGCTGATCAGTCAATTATGACTGTTGAAGGTGATAAAGCATCAATGGAAATTCCAGCACCACAAGCTGGTATTGTTAAATCTATTTCGGTAAAAATTGGCGATAAAGTCCAAACGGGTGTGGACATTATGGTCTTTGATGAACAGGGCGGTGCAGAGCCTGCGGCTCCAGCACAAGAAGCACCAAAAGTTGAAGTCGCACCAACTGCTGCTGTAGTGAGTCAAACTGTTGATGTCAATGTACCTGATATCGGTGGCGACGAAGTTGAAGTGACCGAAATTTTAGTAAAAGTTGGCGATACTATATCTGTTGATGATTCGTTAATTACCGTTGAAGGTGATAAAGCTTCAATGGAAGTACCCGCAACCATTGCCGGCATCGTTAAAAGTATCACAGTGAAAGTGGGCGATAAGGTGAAAACAGGTTCCAAAATTATGGAATTTGAAACCACAACTAGTGTAGCGCCAGCTACTCAAACAGCGCCGGTTGCTCCAGCACCTGTTGCTGAAAAAGTCGCACCAGCGCCAACATCAGCGCCTGTTACCGCACAATCAGCGCCTGTATCATCAGGCAATGACTTTGTTGAAAATGATGCTTATGCGCATGCAACTCCATCAGTACGTCGTTTAGCGCGTGAATTTGGCGTAAATCTTGCTAAAGTCACCGCGACAGGTCCTAAAAACCGTATTTTGCGTGAAGACATTCAAGCCTACGTTAAAAACGCAGTTAAACAAGTTGAAAGTGGCGCTGCTGGTGGTGCATTACCTGGTTTATTACCATGGCCGAAAGTTGATTTTAGTAAATTTGGTGAAGTTGAAAGCCTACCATTAACTAAAATCCAAAAAGTATCAGGTGCAAATTTACACCGTAACTGGGTCATGATTCCACATGTGACGGAGTTTGATGAAACCGATATTACTGATTTAGAGGCATTCCGTAAGCAACAAAATGCAGAAGCTGATAAGAAGAAGCTTGACCTTAAGATCACACCTTTAGTGTTTATCATGAAGGCGGTAGCTAGCGCATTAACAGCGTATCCTCGCTTTAATAGCTCATTATCTGAAGATGCTCAAACGCTAATTATCAAAAAATACATTAATATTGGTGTAGCTGTTGATACACCAAACGGTCTTGTTGTGCCAGTGTTTAAAGATGTTGATAAAAAAGGCATTGTTGAGCTTTCTCGAGAACTTGCGGCAATTTCTAAAAAAGCGCGTGAAGGTAAATTGACTGGTAGCGATATGCAAGGTGGATGTTTCACTATTTCTAGCCTTGGTGGTATTGGTACAACCTCGTTTACACCAATTGTCAATGCGCCAGAAGTGGGCATTTTAGGCGTATCTCGTTCTAGCATGAAACCAGTATGGAATGGCAAAGAGTTTACACCACGCTTAATGTTGCCTTTATCATTATCATTCGATCATCGTGTTATTGATGGTGCGGATGGTGCGCGCTTCTTAAGCCATATTGTTAACGTCTTATCCGACTTACGTCGTTTAGTGATGTAATTAAGGAGATCAAATTATGAGTCAAGATGTTAAAACACAAGTTGTGGTTTTAGGAGCAGGACCAGCGGGTTATTCCGCTGCGTTCCGCGCAGCCGACCTTGGACTAGATGTTACCCTTGTTGAACGTTATTCAACACTGGGTGGTGTCTGTTTAAATGTAGGTTGTATTCCATCAAAAGCATTACTTCATGTTGCTAAAGTAATGGATGAAGCAAAATCATTAACTGAACATGGTATCCATTTTGGTACCCCGAGACTTGAATTAGACAAAGTGCGTGGCTGGAAAGAAAAAGTCATTAGCCAGCTGACTAACGGACTTGCTGGCATGGCAAAAATGCGCAAAGTCAATGTGATTCAAGGTGAAGCTCAGTTTACTGGTAGCCATACTATGGAGGTGACTTCTTCAAAAGGGATCACTAAAATTACCTTTGATAATGCGATTATTGCAGCGGGTTCTCGTCCAATTAAGTTACCTTTTATTCCACATGATGATCCGCGTATTTGGGATTCAACAGATGCCTTAGCGCTAACCACCATTCCTAAAAAATTATTATTGATGGGTGGCGGAATTATTGGTCTTGAAATGGGGACTGTATACCATGCATTAGGTTCAGAAGTCGATGTGGTTGAAATGTTTGACCAAGTGATCCCTGCTGCTGATAAAGATGTGATCAAAGTCTTTACTAAGCAGATCCAAAAGAAATTCACTTTACGATTAGAAACCAAAGTGACCACCGTTGAAGCCAAACATGATGCAATTTACGTCACCATGGAAAAGAAAGACGGCACCACCGAAACCCATACTTATGATGCGGTATTAGTGGCGATTGGTCGTACGCCAAATGGTAAATTAATTAGTGCAGAAAAAGCAGGTGTTAACGTTACTGATCGTGGATTTATCGAAGTGGATAAACAGATGCGCACTAACGTACCACACATTTATGCCATTGGTGATATTGTGGGTCAGCCAATGCTTGCGCATAAAGGTGTACACGAAGGGCATGTGGCAGCAGAAGTGATTGCTGGTAAAAAACACTTCTTCGATCCAAAAACCATTCCTTCTATTGCCTATACTGAACCTGAAGTGGCGTGGGTGGGCTTAACTGAAAAAGAAGCGAAAGAAAAAGGCATTGATTATGAAGTATCAATCTTCCCATGGGCTGCTTCAGGGCGCGCTATTGCTTCGGATTGTTCAGAAGGGATGACAAAACTCATCTTTAATAAAGCAGATAATCGCTTGCTAGGTGGTGCGGTTGTTGGCGTGAATGGCGGTGAATTACTAGGTGAAATCACCTTAGCTGTTGAAATGGGCTGTGATGCCGAAGATATTGCATTAACTATCCATGCTCACCCAACATTGCATGAATCGATCGGCTTAGCTTCTGAAATTTATGAAGGCTCAGTCACCGATTTACCTAATGCCAAAGCAAAGAAAAAATAGTGACAACAAGTCATTAATTTACTTAGTAAAATGCCGTTAGCTCAAACTAACGGCATTTTTATTTGCCTTAAAATAAATTTGTTTGTCAAAACGCTTCAGAAAATAAAGTGTTTTAATAAAACTTAATTAAACATACTTTGTATGGATCTTAATAAAATTGAATGAAAGAGTAGGTAATCTATTTGTCATGATAGTTTGCGTAATTGCTAATATTTTTCATTTAAATTTAATCGTCCTAATTTTAGTGTTTTTTTTCACAATTTTGGGATTTAACTCAACTCCAAGATTCAATTTTTAATTAATGATTAAGTATATTTCTTTAACTGTTCAATATATCATATAGCAAAATAACTAAGATAAAACAGAATAATGAGTAACGAAATCGAATTAAAATTTGAAATCAATGACAATGATATTGCTAATTTAAAATGTTTTTTGGAACAATGGGCTGATAGTGACGAAGCCGAATTTTCGGCAATATCATCAGTAAAACGACGCTCTACAAAACTCAACTTGACTAATACTTATTATGACACAAGTGATTATTACTTACGTAATAACCATTGTGGTCTGCGAGTAAGAGGATGTGAAGAAAATCACCAAAAAAAGTTTGAAATCACCTTAAAGCGAGATAGCAAATCAGTGGCTGGTTTACATGAACGAATAGAATTTAATGTCAACTTACCTAACTCAGAACCTGATTTAACACTATTACCACATGCGGCATTACCTGATAATTGTAATATTGCCCAGTTACAACAAAATTTATTGCCATTGTTTAGTACTGATTTCAAACGTCAAACTTGGTTGATTTCGTTTGCAAGTAGTGAAATTGAAGTCGCTTTAGATCAAGGAGAAATTAAGTCAAACCAAAAGGTTAAAATTATTCAAGAAGTCGAACTTGAACTCAAACAGGGTAATAAACAAGATTTGCTCAATTTTGCGCTTGAATTAAGTCGATTTCATTTACATCTTTTTTCACAAAGTAAAGCCGCTAGAGGTTATTTGTTGCTTAAAAATTCACCATTGAAAAGCTGTCAGTTTGATATTAAAATGCATCAAAATTTAACTCAACTACTCAATTTTTGGCAACAAAATGAAGAATATGCGTTAGAAACTAACAACTTAAATTTTTATCAACAAACTTTAAACCAGATTAGCAATGTATTAACTGATAAAAATCTATCTCTTGAACCTGAATTTACTCAATGGCAAGAGGCATTATTGTCTTTTAACTCAATAAAAAAGTTTGCTTTTAGTGAACTGAACACAAGGTTAAAACTGGCATTGATTGCGAATCTGACTCTTAATTAATGGACTAAAATAGATGAAATTCTCTTTTTTTAAATTACCGTTCTTTTTTGTACTCTTTTATTGGATTCTTGATAGCATCTTTACGATTGGATGTGTGCTTTTTGTTAATAGTGATTTTCATAGCGATGAAGTATTGGTTTTATTTAGTTCAAATAGTTATAGTATATCATTATTAAATAACCTAATTTTAACTAATACTTTTAATCAATTAGCGAATCTGGTTCTAGTTTTTATTACTTCAGCAATAGTATTAAACAAATATTTTATTTATCGAGTCAACGCAAATAATCTTTTATATGCATTTACAATAGTACTTTTGATAATAATTGGTTTATATGCTTATCAAATTATATTTGCCCAGCAGACAGGCGTATTTTTGAATAATTACTTGTTGGAATCATACTTCTTTTATACCTATAGGTTTTATATAGGAATATTGCGGTTTGTTAGTTATATTTGGATATTCATGGGTATTTGTTTAGGGATAAAACTATTGCGTTCAGTTTTTGTAACGGAACTGGAAATGATTGCATTACCTCCAAAGTATAGTCAAAAAATTCATTTATCTTTATTTATCTTGTTATTTAATTTTTATTATTTGGTTATTGTCTTATTCTTTTTGAATTACTTTTTACTTCCTGATTTTCTTTTCGAATCAGATATTTTTGCGATGAGTTTTCATTCAATTTTTTTACTAATATGTAATACCGTTGGCTACATTGCTTTACGCAAACAATTTACTTCTGTCGGGTCTAAACTTCAACTAAAAAATTTAGCTTTTAGTTCTGCTATTGCTTTTAGTGTAACCTTGCTACTATCTATAATTGTTTTTTTTATCAATACCTATTTTATGAATTTGGGATGGCTTGATAAGATGGTTGAATCATTGAATGATAAACAAATTTTAGCTATTGCATTCTCTTATATTATAGCATTTTTTGTTGTGTTATGTTTGATTGGTTGGCTCGTTGTTCGCAAAGTAGTAAAGATATTTTTTAGCAAATAAGATCATCATTCTATCGTATTGAACATTGATACGATAGAATTTTAAGATTTTTCTTTTATTAAATAAGCTCCATTGATGTAGCTCATCTTCCAAAATAGTACACCCAAAAGTAGCGAATAAATTACCTGATGATTAGCTATCTATTAATTATGAGGGATTCCTTATTTTGTAAAAAACATTCAATATGTCTATACCGTTTAAATGGTAAAAATAATTACCTGCCTTAAATCAAAATTAACCACTTGAAGTAAATAACGAATCTTAAATAAGATACTCAATATATAGTGAATTATCTTTAAGATCTTTTGATAAAATAACAATAAAAAGCATACGTCACTATTTTTCTACAAACTTTTATTTTTTATATAAATACTATATCAATGACAAAAGTTATTTATAATAGAGGCTTATTTTGGTGATTTTACTTTTAGTAACAATATTTCTAAGAGAGTTTGCCCATGTCGGAATTTAATCTACCACTTTGCCTTTTGCTTGAACAACAAAAGCAAAAAGTTATCTCGCAACTTAAACAATGCCAGCCAGATGAAGTGCAAGCTAATCTTGATATTTTAGTACAAAGTGATTTTTTAGTGGATGCTTTTTATCGATTCCCACAGTGGCTCTCTGAGATAGCAAACAATCCACCGAAAGCCGACGAACGACAATATTACCAAAATTGGTTAACTAAAATATTAACCTTAGTTTCGGATGAAACTGAATTAATGAAAGAATTACGGCAATTTAGGCGTTATATTTTAGTTCGATTAGCATGGTCTCAATTAACCCATATCAGTTGTGATGAGCAAATTTTATTACAATTAAGCGAGTTGGCAGAAGTGATTATTGTTACGGCTCGTGATTGGCTTTATGACCTGAGTTGTAAAGAGTGGGGCACTCCTTGTAATGCGCAAGGTAAATTACAACCCTTGCTGGTTTTAGGTATGGGTAAGCTTGGTGGTGGAGAACTTAATTTTTCGTCTGATATTGATTTGATTTTTGCTTACCCAGAGCATGGGCAAACGCAAGGTGGGCGACGAGAGCTTGATAATAGTGTATTCTTCACTCGATTAGGACAACGCTTAATTAAAGCACTTGATCAAATTACCGAAGACGGCTTTGTTTATCGTGTTGATATGCGCTTGCGCCCGCTAGGCGATGGCGGACCTTTGGTGTTAAGTTTTTCATCTATGGAAGACTACTACCAAGAGCAAGGTCGTGATTGGGAGCGTTATGCAATGGTTAAAGCTAAAATACTTGGGGATCAGCAATCGCCTTATGTTAATGAACTTTACCAAATGCTAAAACCCTTTGTGTATCGCCGTTACATTGACTTTAGCGTTTTACAGTCATTACGTAATATGAAAAGCATGATTGAACGTGAAGTACGTCGTCGTAGTTTAAAAAATAATATTAAGCTTGGTGCTGGGGGAATTCGGGAAGTTGAGTTTATTGTGCAAGTCTTTCAGCTTATACGTGGTGGGCGAGTAGTGGGGTTACAAACCCGTTCACTGCTCACGGCTTTACAGGTTATTGAACAAGAATCATTGCTCAACACTGATGAAGTAACCGCATTACGTGAAAACTATCTTTTTTTACGCCGTTGTGAAAACTTACTGCAAGCTATTAACGATGAACAAACTCAAACCTTACCAGATGATGAACTTGATCAGCTGCGCCTAGCTAGCGGTATGGGATTGGCTAACTGGGCTGATTTTCAACGTGACTTAACTAAGCGCATGCAAGCTAATCGCCAAATATTTAATCAGCTTATTGGTGAACATGAATCGACATCATCCACGGCAAAACAATACAATGATCAGTTCGATGATCTTTGGGTACCCGATCTACAAATAAATGATGTAAAAACAATACTGCCATCTTATTCAGATGATGATGTAAATCAACTTTGGCAAATGCTTGTACAATTTCGTGATGATATCGGTAAACGTACTATTGGTGTACGGGGGCGTGAAATACTCGATCAATTGATGCCTAGATTATTAGAATCCATTTGTAGTGAAAAACAAGCAATAGTCATTTTATCGAGAATTTTTCCTTTACTAGTTAATATTGTTAGTCGTACTACCTATTTAGAGTTATTACTAGAATATCCAGTCGCATTAAAACAGGTGATTCGCTTATGCAGTGCATCACCAATGATCAGTGATCAACTCGCTCATTACCCCATATTGCTTGATGAACTTATTGATGTTAATTCGCTACACCAAACGATTGCACCACACGAATATAAAAGCCAACTTTATCAATATTTACTTCGTATTCAAGTGGATGATGAAGAACAACAACTGGAAGCATTACGACAATTTAAGCAAATGCAATTACTCCATATTGCTACCGCAGATGTTGAGCATGTATTAACCACCATGAAAGTCAGTGATCACCTAACCTATGTGGCCGAAGCATTACTCGATTTTGTTATACAAATGGCGTGGAATCAAATAACCGCCCGTTATGGTCAGCCAGAGCATTTATCTGCTAATGACAAAGGATTAGTTGTTGTTGCTTATGGCAAATTAGGTGGCTGGGAGCTAGGTTATGGTTCCGATCTTGATTTAGTCTTTTTACACGATTGCTCAGTAAACAGCATGACCAAAGGCGAAAAACAGATCGACAGTCGTCAATTTTATTTGCGTTTAGTACAACGAATTATTCACCTATTTAATGTACGTACTAGCTTTGGTATTTTATATGAAGTCGATGTAAGGCTCCGCCCTCAGGGAAATGCTGGGTTACTTGCGTGTAGCTTAAATTCATTTGAGGATTACCAGATGAATGAAGCTTGGACTTGGGAACATCAAGCATTAGTACGAGCCAGAGCCGTATATGGCGAAAGTGAATTAATAAAACGTTTTAACCAAATTCGTCATAATGTACTTTGTAAAAAGCGAGATCAAAATACCTTAAAAACAGAAGTTCGGCAAATGCGCGAAAAAATGAGAGCCCACCTTAGCACATCACACACGCATTTGTTTAATTTAAAAATTGATGAAGGGGGAATTGGTGATATTGAATTTTTATCGCAATATCTTGTACTTAATTATGCTTATCAATACCCAAAAATGACAACATGGAGCGACAACGTTCGTATTTTAGAACTCGCAACAAATTACCAAATTATGGATAGCAACGAAGCCCAGCAACTAACACAAGCTTATATTGACATGCGCAATAAAATTCATCAATTGGCATTACAAGCTTTACCAAGTACTGTTGATGATTCGCAATTCAGTCAAGTAAAAAATATTGTTAATCAAAGCTGGCGTAAGTGGTTAATGTAGTGAGTAAAATATTATTATTTTGTTACTTTCAACGATGAGGCGAGGCTTGTAGTCAAAAGCGGAGAAAAGCATTAAGTCATTTATCATGATAGCCTCACAACGGCTAGAATGAGAAGGCTCATCATGGGGGATGAATTGTTTACCTTTGAACCACGATACTTGATTAGGTAATATTTTATAGTAATGAAAATAAAGAAGCTTGTTATTTTCGATTATTTCGCCATGAAATAAAGCAATAATAAAATACTAAAGGAGAGGGATTTTGCAAGCATTTGTGGAAAATGTTGTTTTAATATTATTAATGGCTGAAAATTTTAGCTGCCAGTAATGGATAGATTAAATAATTGTTTTTAGAAAGGCTTAATTTCAAATTATCCAATAAGCTTTTTAAAACTATTACTTTGTACATAGCAACTGAATTTGTAAAATTTTTTACTCAATCGCATGTATTATCTACGTATATATTCACTAAAATTTCTTCACAACGGTAAAGTTTTAAAACATGTTGAGTGATATTAATAAAAAATAAATGCCACATTAGTGGCATTCATGAGGAAGCGGTGTGAGTCTACAATATTAAGTATTAAGCCACTATTTTACTTCTTTCCACAAAATCAGATCCTGATCTTCAAGACCTGAAGCATCAAAGCTGATTGGTGCGATATCTTCGCGGTCAAAAGCGATGTCACCACCATTAATAGCACTATCACCTTTTTGGATCCCTTTAAAATCAAATAAATTAGTATCACACAAATGGGATAGGGTGATATTTTGCGTGGCTCGAAACATGGTTTCTATCCGGCCAGGAAACTTCCTATCCCACTCATTTAGCATTTCTTTAATGACTTGTCTTTGTAAGTTGGGTTGTGAACCACAAAGATTACAAGGAATAATCGGGAATTGCTTAATTTGCGCATATTTAGCAATATCTTTTTCTTTACAGTAAGCCAGCGGTCGGATAATGATATGTTCACCCGAATCATTCATTAACTTAGGGGGCATTGCTTTAAGTTTGCCACCATAGAACATATTTAAAAACAGTGTTTCTAATATATCATCACGATGATGCCCAAGCGCAATTTTAGTTGCGCCAAGCTCGGTCGCAGTGCGATATAAAATTCCCCGACGAAGGCGTGAGCATAAAGAACAAGTTGTTTTGCCTTCAGGGATTTTTTCTTTAACAATGCCATAGGTATTTTCTTGGACGATTTTATACTCAATACCAAGCGAATTTAAATACTCTGGTAAAACGTGTTCGGGAAAACCAGGTTGTTTCTGATCTAAATTAACCGCAATTAATTCGAAATTTATTGGGGCACTGATTTTTAAATTAATAAGAATATCAAGCAAAGTATAACTATCTTTACCACCTGATAGGCAAACCATAATACGATCGCCTTGTTCGATCATATTAAAATCAGCGATTGCTTCGCCCGTTAGGCGACGCAATCGTTTATGTAGTTTATTTTGATTATATGTATTCATCACAATCTTATTAGTTATTCCGCTCGGCTCATATAGCGACGCTCAGCGATGTGAATTTTGACTTTTTCATTATTATCAATATACTCAGGAACTTGAATAACAAGACCCGTTGATAATGTTGCAGGTTTAGTTCGTGCGCTTGCTGAAGCGCCTTTAATACTTGGCGATGTTTCAACAATTTCTAAATCGACAGTTTGTGGTAGCTCTAATGCGATGACTTCGTCGTCCGCCATTAATACTTGAATTCCATCCATTCCGCCCTCAGGAATAAATAAAAGCTCATCTTCAATTTGTTCTTTTTTGAAAATAAATGATGTGTAATCTTCATTATCCATAAACACATATTCATCCCCATCAACATAAGAAAAACTAACAGGACGGCGAGACAGTTCAATGGTTTCGAGGATATCATCTCCTTTAAATCGTTCTTCGACTTTGCCGCCATTTTTGACGTCAGTAAAACGCATTTTATAAAGCGTACTGGCACCACGAGCACTAGGGCTTTGAACATCAATATCTTTAACGAGTAATAATTTGCCATTATAGGTGACTGCATCGCCACGTTTTATTTCATTTGCTTTAGCCATAATATTTTCTTCGCGATTATTAAAAATAGAGTTAAAAAATTAACTCGCTATTTTAACGCTAACTTGTTATTGTCACCAACTAAATTTATTAATAAGCTTTAAATTAAAGGAAAAATGATGGCAAATTTATTTCAATGTCGAGAAAATTGTGGTGCTTGTTGTA
Organism: Gilliamella sp. Nev5-1; assembly: GCF_001690895.1. NCBI lineage: Bacteria > Pseudomonadati > Pseudomonadota > Gammaproteobacteria > Orbales > Orbaceae > Gilliamella > Gilliamella sp. Nev5-1. The sequence goes on from NZ_LZHO01000005.1 coordinate 61,489, forward strand.
TTGCACCATCAATTTCTTCTCATATTCCTGGTATGCCTAATGGTAAAATAGCTGGTATTGCTTGTATTCATTTAGGTGAAGATTTTAAATGCCAGCTATTTGGGCTTGCATCAAGACCATCGGTTTGTGAGCGGTTACAACCCTGTTACGAGATGTGCGGTGATAATCGTGAGCAAGCATTGGATTATTTAACTCAATTAGAACAACTTACACGTGGGTAAGTATTGCTTCTATTTAACAAATGAGATTTATTATTAAAATTATTTATCTCGTCATGCTTTTTTTTTGATACACTTCTGCGCATTTTATTTTATCTGTAATGATTAATATAAATTTTGAGCTGCCAGTTGACAGCTAAGAATGTAACGTGCTGAAAATACGTATACGCTATAAAATTGACTCTCTTTAATAAAGAAGAATATTGCTATGAAAAATAAATTAAAACGAGATTTAAAGGCTCGTCATTTAACCATGATTGCCATTGGTGGTTCCATTGGTACAGGATTATTTGTTGCATCTGGTGCAACAGTTGCGCAGGCAGGTCCAGGAGGGGCACTACTTTCTTATGCCATTATCGGCGTAATGGTTTACTTTTTAATGACAAGCTTGGGTGAATTGGCTGCTTACCTTCCCGTTTCAGGAACATTTGCAACTTATGGATCACGTTATGTCGATGAGGCATTTGGTTTTGCTATTGGCTGGAATTATTGGTACAACTGGGCAATTACTGTTGCGGTTGACTTAGTTGCAGCGCAATTGGTGATCTCATATTGGATAGATTTAGGTAGTTATAGTTGGCTTTGGAGCTTTCTATTTTTAAGCATTATCTTTTGCCTTAACTATATTTCGGTTAAAGGCTTTGGTGAAGCAGAATTTTGGTTTTCACTAATTAAAGTTGTCACTGTTGTTCTTTTTATTGCTGTTGGGTTGCTCATGATTGTCGGTATTTTGGGTGGAGCACAAGGTGCAGGTTGGCACAATTGGCAAGTAGGTGACGCTCCGTTTGTTGGTGGATTTTCATCAATGATTGGCGTAGCTATGGTGGTTGGGTTTTCGTTCCAAGGCACAGAGCTGATAGGTATTGCTGCGGGTGAATCAAGTTCTCCAGAAAAAAACATCCCTAAAGCAATGAAACAAGTATTTTGGCGAATCTTGTTATTTTATATCTTTGCAATCTTAGTCATTAGTTTAATTATTCCATATACTGATCCTAATTTGTTGCGCAATAACGAAACCGACATTAGTGTAAGCCCATTTACTTTAGTATTCCAAAATGCAGGGTTACTGTCAGCTGCGGCATTAATGAATGCTGTTATTTTGACATCAGTTCTTTCTGCTGGTAATTCAGGATTGTATGCGTCAACTCGAATGCTTTATGCCTTAGCTAAAGAAGGTAAGGCTCCGAAAATTTTTGGAAAATTATCGTCATCAGGGGTGCCTCGAGTGGCGCTACTAGTAACGACATTTGTCGCTATGCTTTGTTTCTTAACATCTATGTACAAAGATCAAGAAGTTTATCTGTGGTTGCTGAACATGTCGGGTATGACGGGCTTTATTGCTTGGCTTGGTATCGCCATTAGCCATTATCGTTTTAGAAAAGGTTATATTGCTCAAGGTCATGATCTTAATAAATTACCATATCGCTCAAACTTATTCCCATTGGGGCCTATTTTTGCTTTTGTACTATGTTTGATTATTACTTTAGGTCAGAATTACGAAGCATTTTTACAAGACACCATTGACTGGAATGGCGTGATTGCAACCTATATTGGTTTACCGCTATTTTTAGTAATTTATTTTAGTTACAAAATAGTCAAAAAGACAAAATGGGTTAAATACGATCAGATGAACTTTTCTAAAGAAGATTAAATCGCTAGTTTAAATTTATCACTCATCCGTCGACAAAGGTCGACGGATTTTTTATTAAAAAAGAGATAAATAAACCGTTATACTTTTAAATAGTTTATTTAGATAACGATATTAGCGACTACGGAAGATGATACGTGCTTTAGATAGATCGTAAGGCGTCATTTCAACAGTAACTTTATCGCCAGTGAGAATACGAATATAATTTTTTCGCATCTTACCAGAAATATGTGCAGTAACGACATGACCATTTTCAAGTTCAACACGAAACATCGTGTTTGGAAGTGTATCAAGTATGGTACCTTGCATTTCAATGTTATCTTCTTTTGCCATTGGGGCCTCTTAATAATAAATACAAATTAAATATACTTAATTGATTTGCCATGTAAAGTGCTTAATGACAAAACAATAATGTTACACTTTTATCTTACCTTATCGGTATTTGATGAAAAGCCTAACAAGCTAAGTATAAACACAAAAAAACTGAGTTTAGAATATATAAATACAGCGGCGAAATAATGCCGAAAAAACTGTCAGATGTAAAGCCCTTTCTACTATTTCTTTATATTATAAAGTCTTTGTTGCTGAATATAGTGCCATACTTGAGGTGGCAATAACTTTTCACAACGTGCTTGATTGTTAATATTTCGCCTAATTTCCGTTGCTGAAATATCTTCAAGTGGTGTATGCGCAAAAAAGATATAGCCATGAGGTGAGTCATGTAATTGTTCAACTTTGGTTGTACTATGTTCATCAATCCATTGTTGTAGCTCAATGTTATTGGTATTTTGTGCATAACCTGGTCTACGGCAAATTAACAAATGGCAGTAATCAAGCAGTGTTTTCCATTTGTTCCAAGTTGGCAAGCTCAATAATGAATCTTGCCCCATAATAAACGCCAGTCCATTACTATTTCCCTTTTCTTCTCGCCACGCTTGAAGTGTTTCAATAGTGTAAGACGGGCGTTTTGATGCTCTAGGAACGATCTCTCTTATATCTAACGCAAATAAAGGTAAATCTTCGATAGCTAATTTTAACATTGTTAAACGTTGTTCAGTATTGGCTTCGGGTTGAGGTTTATGGGGTGGAATATGATTAGGCAATAAACTAATTTGCTTTAATCCCACTTCATTTGCTAATGAAATAGCAGGACGAAGATGTCCATAATGGATTGGATCAAAAGTCCCTCCTAATAATGCGTTCAACATTTATCTAATCCCATAAATTGCATTGATAAATTAAATATTTCGTCCCATATTTGAACTTGATTATTATGTTTTAGACTGATTTCAATTTCAGTCAGTTTGGCTAGTAAATTAAATAAGCTTTTAATATCACAACGATTTAGATAATTGGTATAAATCGTTCTTTTATTTTGCCAAATTTTATATTCATCAAAAACCTGTTTTAAAGATTTTTGCTGTAACCCTTTTTTTAAATTAATGATCAGTATTAGCTCACGTTGAATAATTCGCAACAAGATTAATGGCTCAAATTCATTCATCTTTAACTGCTGTAAAATATGCATAGCCCTTTTTATTTTATTGGCCATTAATGCATCAGTCCAATGATAGGGCGTAAATATTGCTGAATCATTAATATTGCTTTCGACTTCGTCATAAGAAATGATGTGATCGGGATACAACAATTTTAGCTGTGCAATAATTTGCGTTAATGCAAGCAAATTGCCCTCATAATAATAGCAAAGTAGATCTATTGCTTTAGGCTCAATAGCAATTTGTTGTTGCTGTAAATGATTTTTAACCCATTGTGGTAGTTGTAAGGTATCGGGTGTGGCACAATTGACAACAACCAATTTATCCGATAAAGCTTTATACCAAATTGCATTTTCTTGTGTTTTAGTCATTTTATTGAGCGTGATTATCAGTGCAATATCAGGCGTTAAAATCTCGCTGAGCGTATTAAGTTTAGCGGTAATGCCTGCATTTAATGAATTCTCACCAAAATCAAGTAGAAGCAAAGTGTTGCTTGAAAATAAATTCATTGCTTGGCAGCAATCAAAAATGGCTATCCAATCAGTTTGATTATCAATAACAAAAGTAAGCTGTTCATCAAAGCCAGCAAGTTTAAAAGCGTTTCGTAACTCAGTTTGCGTATAATGCTGTAAATAAGGATCACTACCTAAAATCAAATAATAAGGTGATCCTAATTTATGGCTAATTTGATCGGCACTAATTTTAATCATGATAACGTTAATTTACCGCATCAATTGATTTTAATTTACGAATGATTTGTTTAGCTGCCTGTTTAAACATCTCGTTTTCAATTAAATCTTGCTCGACCGTTTTTGCTAGTGCTTCAGATGGATTGTCAAAGAACGTTCTAAATACACGAACATTAATTGGGTATGTCTGTTGGCCTGCAATAACAACTTGCGCTTCAACAGCTAAGACTAATTGATATTCGGCAGCTTTACCATCCTGATAAATCGAAATGGTATTGCGACTTAGATTTTCGCTTATCATTCTTAGCGATGGCAATTGCTCTGAAGCATTATTATTAGCTAGAGTCACTTGGTTATCGTGCAATAACTCTTTAATATCGCGAGACAGGCGGCCATAAGGATCATAACTTACATAAGACATCGTTTTGAAACGTTCAGGTACTTCTGGCTCATGTTGTAGATGAAATCCACATCCTGTTAAGGATATTGTTAATAACATAATGAATGCTAAATATTTTCTCATACTTATAACCGCCTAAATTGAGTTATCAAACAATATTAACCAACAACAAGGTTTAACAATTTACCTGGTACGTAAATCACCTTACGGATAGCAACATCGATCAAATATTTTTGGATGTTAGGCTCTTGTTTTGCTTGTGCCATAACAAAATCTTGATCGGCATTAGCTGGCACAGTAAATTTACCGCGAACTTTACCATTAATTTGCACAACAATGAGCTTTTCATCTTCAACCATTGCCGATTCATCAGCGATAGGCCATGTAGTGTTATCGATCGATTCGCTATGGCCTAAAGCTTGCCACATAACAAAACAGGCGTGTGGCATCATAGGGTAAAGTAATCGAACAATTGCATTTAATGCCTCACCCATTAGAGCTCGATCTTGCTCGGTTTCTTGTGGCGCTTTTTGTAAGCGATTCATAAACTCCATCACAGCAGCAATAGCCGTATTAAAGGTTTGTCTACGGCCAATATCATCACTCACTTTCGCAATGGTTTTATGTAATTCACGACGTAATGTTTTTTGTTCGCTATTTAAACTTGCAATATCAAGTTTAGCTGTTTGTCCCTTTTGGGCATGTTCGTAAACTAAACGCCAGACACGTTTAATAAATCGGTTAGCACCTTCAACGCCAGACTCTTGCCATTCCAGTGTCATATCAGCAGGCGAAGCAAACATCATAAACAACCGAACGGTATCCGCACCGTATTTTTCAACCATTTCTTGTGGATCGATACCATTATTTTTCGATTTTGACATCTTCGTCATGCCAGCATGAACAAGCTCATTACCTTTACTGTCAATGGCTTTAGCAATGCGTCCTTTCTCATCACGTTCAATCGTGACTTCAGTTGGTGACACCCAAATACGTTCATTCGTTGGACTTGTGTAGTAAAATGCATCTGCTAATACCATGCCTTGGCATAGCAAGCGTTTTGCTGGTTCGTCTGATGATACCAAACCAAAATCACGCATTAATTTATGGAAGAATCTAAAATAAAGTAAATGCATAATAGCATGTTCAATGCCGCCGACATACTGATCAACAGGTAACCAATAGTTTGCTGCGTTTTCATCTAACATGCCTTTGTCATAGTGTGGGCAAGTATAACGAGCATAATACCAAGATGATTCCATAAAAGTATCAAAAGTATCAGTTTCACGCAGTGCGTTTTGTCCGTTTACAGTTGTTTTTGCCCAGTTGGGATCGGCCTTAATCGGGCTGGTAATGCCATTCATTTCGACATCTTCAGGTAAAATAACTGGTAATTGATCTGCTGGAGTAGGTATAGTTGTACCATCTTCAAGTGTTACCATTGGAATTGGCGCTCCCCAATAGCGTTGGCGTGAAACACCCCAGTCGCGTAAACGGTAGTTAACTTTACGTTGACCAATACCCAATCCTATCAGCTTATCAGCAATGGCATTGAATGCTTGTTCAAAATTAAGGCCATCAAACTCACCAGAATTAAATAGGATCCCATGCTCAGTATAGGCTTGCTCAGATACATCAGGTGCATTGCCGTCTTGGTTTAAAATAACAGAGTTAATTGGCAAGTTATATTTAGAAGCAAACTCATAATCACGCTCGTCATGGGCAGGAACCGCCATTACTGCGCCTGTGCCATATTCAATTAACACAAAATTGGCAATCCAAACAGGGACTTTTTTACCTGTTAAAGGGTGAATAGCATAAAAGCCAGTAGCAATACCTTTCTTTTCCATGGTTGCCATATCGGCTTCGGCTGTTTTAGTGTTTTTACATTCAGCGACAAACTCAGCAATTTTAGGATCGTTTTTGGCTGCTAATTGAGCAAGCGGATGCTCTGCGGCAACGGAGACAAAGCTAACGCCCATTAACGTATCAGGGCGTGTTGTGTAGACGCGTAACTTATCAGCGTAATTTTCAACAGCAAAATCAAATTCGACCCCTTCAGAACGACCAATCCAGTTACGTTGCATGGTTTTAACTTGCTCTGGCCAACTTTCTAGCGTGTCTAGATCATTAAGTAATTCTTCGGCATAAGCAGTAATTTTAATAAACCATTGCGGGATCTCTTTACGCTCAACAGGGGTGTTACAACGCCAGCAGCAACCTTCAACCACTTGCTCATTAGCAAGAACCGTTTGATCGTTAGGGCACCAGTTAACTGCTGAGGTTTTTTTATAAACTAAGCCTTTTTCAAATAGTTTAGTGAAGAACCATTGTTCCCATTTATAGTATTCGGGACGACAAGTGGTCACTTCACGATCCCAATCATAACCAAAGCCTAAAAGCTGTAATTGCTTTTTCATATAAGCAATATTTTCATAAGTCCATTTTGCAGGAGCACTATTATTTTTAACAGCAGCACCTTCAGCAGGCAAACCAAACGCATCCCAACCGATAGGTTGTAGTACATTTTTACCGTTTAAGCGCTGATAACGTGAAATGGTATCACCAATGGTATAGTTACGAACATGGCCAAGATGCAAGCGCCCAGAAGGGTAAGGGAGCATTGATAAGCAGTAGTACTTCTCTTTTGATGGATCTTCAGTAACGTGAAAGGTTTTATTTTCTTGCCAGTGTTTTTGTACAGTGGCTTCGATTTCATCAGGGCGATATTGTTCTTGCATGACGAGTTAATGTCCTATCTATTATTGCTAATAAAAATATGTCGCTAATTGTATTGGTTATTGATTCGTTTTACAAATGATATATGAGGCACAATATTGATTTCTTTCAGTAGTAAATTTAAATATTCATCAGCTCAGATAAGCTTTGATCTACAAAAAATATTGCATTGTTTACAGAAATGATTTAATTAAGATAACCCAATTAGATTATCTTAATTAATCAGTTAACTGTAATGATAGAAAGTACTAATGATTAGAAAATATTCGGCTGAATATAAACAATCTTCTTTATAGAATAGGTTAATCGTGATGCGGGTTGTTAGTCACACTAGTTAATTAATAAGTTGGCTAATTTTTATCTATATCAAGCATCAACTTTCTCAAACAGTGAATAAAGGGTAATGATTTTTTTAGTTTAGCTATCACATAAAAAAGAACTAATATAATGAGATTAAAAGGATTGTATTTTGATTGCCAGGTTGATGGTTGTGCTCCTGATACTTTTGCGGTCACAGAGTTTACTTTAGATGAGCACCTGTCAGAGTTATTCACCTTAACCTTGACGGTAATTAGTGCCGATGCTGATATTGATATTAAATCGCTGATTTTGTGTAATGCGCATTTAACGGTGAGTCAAAATGGTGTATTTCAGCGAGAGGTGATAGGGATTATTACCGAAGCTAAGCGAGGTAAAAGTGGTTTTCGGCAGACCTACTATACCCTGATTGTTCGCCCCTCGCTATGGTTACTCACCCAACGCCAACAAAGTCGTATCTTCCATTTTAAAAGCATTCCTGAAGTCCTCGATATTTTACTGCAAGAGCATCAAATTCGCTTTTGTTGTGATTGTCGGGATAAACATACTCAGCGTGAATTTATCACTCAGAAACGAGAAACAGATTATGCATTTTTTTGTCGCTTAGCGGCAGAAGAAGGAATAACTTTTTGGTTTGAAGTCAACAAAGGCGAAGCGCAGTGCTTATATACGGATAGTTTTCTTTCTGTGTTAGGCGGTGATACGCTAGAATATAATGACCATCCGCAAAGTAGCACAGAGGGCGACTTTGCTTATCAGATGAATTTGTCTGCTCGAATGACACCCCAAAAGGCAATAGGCAAAGACCGGACATATTTACATCCTCGTTTTTCTTATCAACACGAAGTTAGGGGAGACACCTTACAAGGGTCGAATACTTCTCTCTACACCATTTATGACAGCTTTGCCCGTTTTCCTGATTACGATTCGGCTGAACAGATGACTCGTTATCGACTGGAGGTTTTACAAAGAGAGAGTGAATATGGTGAGGGCGAAAGTAACTGTTTTACTTTACGCCCAGGTTATTATTTTCAGCTTTGTGGTCACCCTTCTGTCGCTCTTAATGAAAAATGGCAGGTGGTCGCTGCGGTTCATCATGGCGTTTTACCCCAGTCAGGACAGGAAGACTTTAGTGACACAGCGGCGAGCTTAACCAATTACTTTCGTTTTATTGGGTATTACAAAAACTGGCGCCCAACGTTTATTCCTAAACCTATTGCTGATGGTCCAGAAGTAGCCGAGGTAGTAGGGCCTGCAGGTGAAGAAATCTTTACCAACAAGCTAGGACAGGTCAAAGTACACTTTCACTGGAACTTATATGACGAGGCGGACGAAAAGGCATCGTGTTGGGTACGGGTTATGCAAGGTTGGAGTGGTCGAGGTTATGGATTTTATGCTATACCACGTATTGGTCAAGAAGTGATAGTCAGTTATATCAATGGTGACATTGACCGGCCGATTATTACTGGCTGTACTTACAACGACATCATGGCATTGCCGGTGCAATTACCAGAGAAGAAAACACAAACGGTATTTCGAACCCAAACTCACAAAGGTCAGGGGCATAATGAATTACGTTTTGACGATGCGACGGGTAATGAACTTTTGCATCTACATGCACAAAAAGATATGGATATACAGGTTCGTAATAGTAAAAATGAACGCATTGACTATGACCGTACTACTAGCATTGGACATGATGATAAGCTAGTGGTGGCTAACAATCGAATTATAACCGTGGAGCAGCAACAAGATATAACTATTAAAGCCAATAGTCTTGAAAAAGTAGTAGCAGATAAAAGCCTAATCGTTGATGGTGACCTGATGCAAAAAGTCGCTGGCAATGTCAGCATGGACACCAAGGGCAATTTAGTATTAGAAAGTCACGATAAAATCACCTTTAAAGTAGGCAATAGTTTTATTGTCGTACATGCTGGAGGCATTGATATTAATGGTCCGAAAATTAATATTGGCCCAGTGGTAAATATTTGTGATGCAGGTAGCCCATCAAGTGTAAGAGCTCCGCTTAATCCTGCGATTTTAGCTGCACTGGCTGGCAGCGGTATCCCCTTTATTGAGCGTTGTCCAATTGATACGTCAGCAAAAGTGTCTCCATCGCTTGATGAATATCAAAAAGTGTTTGTATTAAAAAATGAAGAGGGTGAGCTATTAGCTAATGTTAAATATAAATTAACGTTGGGCTCAGGCAAAGTCATTGAAGGTATAACAGATAGTGAGGGGCGAACTGAATGTATATTGTCTGACGAAGCTGAAAATGTGAAGTTTGAATGCTTTATATGCTGAAAAAGGAATAATTTATGTATAATCAAGTATTTGCTAATACAACGAATAATGTCGAAAATATAGTAACAACTGTTACTGTAAAACACTTTTATACTAAATCAATAGATACCTCTGGCTGGTTAAAAGTAAAACTAGACCCGAGTAATAAATTTGCTTTTCTTTGTGATTATACAAAAGTCATTATTCAAAAAGTTGAAAATGACCGAACCTACTTTTTGATTAAAGAAGGTCGATATGCTAATAATATTGCAAGTTTAAGTAATAAAAATGCAATAAAATGTCTAATTGACTGTTCTAGAGGAACTGGTGCAACATTAACCGTTACAAATCTAAAAAGAAAAAAGGAAATTTCTATTATTAGAAAACAAGAATTAAACCAATTATTTGCAGACCTCAGTTTTAACGGAAACAAAGCACGAATTACCATTGATTCAGATGTGGATTATGTAGAAACAAACCCACTTAGTCCTTATTATAGACAAATCTTGCATTCAAAACCACTACCTAATGGAACTTATAATATTTTGGCTCCATTTACAGCAGGAGACAAAGAGTCAACAGATTATTATCGAACCGATCCAAATGGATATAAAGCATTAGCTTATGATACGGTATGGTTTCCGATAGAATATGCGCCAACATATAATAGTAATTTTGTTCATGTAGGGAATTTATCGGAAGGATGCATTACCTGTTATGAAATACAAAAATGGAATGATTTATATCAATATTTAATTAGCAATAGATCAGACAGCGATGGCAAATATGTGGGAAAACTTATAATAGGATAAATAATATGAAAACACCTATAAACACAATGATTTTATTTTTTTTTATTAGTTTGATAACAAATTATGCACATTCACATGTTTTAACGAATGTACAGAAACATTATGGTAATGAGCAAATTCATGGCTTGAAATATATTAATGATAAAGCAATTGAAGTTATTGAAGCCTATAATAAAGAACACAATACTCACTGGAGATCATTAGAGCCCGATTTAAGAATTATTGTTAATAGGTGCTTAGTGCCACTCAAAGCTGAATGGGCAGAATATGATCCTCATAAAAAATTGTGGGATATACCTTCGGGATATTGGCATGTGTCAGTTTCTTGTGATAAAACTGTCAGCGATATTCCTGAAATGGAATCTTGGGATATTTATGTTCCAACCACAAGGCCATTAAAGCCAAGTCAAATTGAAGAATAGAAATTTATTTAACTGATTTATTAATATTAGGTTACCGGTATGTCGTCTTTGTTATTACCTTTTATACCAGACGCTTCAAGTGAGAATTATTGGTATGTTTTAGTTGATTGTGCCTTGTTAAAGGGTTTTTATTTATCATTATCAAAAATTGATAATTTACGCTATAAATCGTTATTTTCTGGAACATCTGAAGAGTCAGCGGCAGAAGTTGGACCGGTATTAATTGAATTAAAACCGACTATCCATTCATCGTTTATTTCGACGTTAGTCACTTACCAAATAGAACACAAAACCCCAATATGGTTACAAACCTCTATTGCCTTTACCCCATTATTTAACACACTTCGAAAATTACTTTATGTTGAAAAGGAGGATGGCAGTCAGCATTTTTTCCGTTATTACGACCAGCTGTGCTTTGTAGGTTTTTGGTCAATAGCCAGTAAAAATCCTTACTACATAGGTATCCTGCGTAAAATCCATTGGGCTATCTGGCAATCAAGTCAACAACATTATCAGTATAACAACGACTATAAAATAGGAAATCATCTATGAAGCTAGTGATTACTAAAAAAGATATTGCTATGTTTGATGAATTGGTACAGGCTCGTGACATTACATATTACTACTGTCATTGTAAGGAAGTTTTTCCACTATGGGTTCAGTTAATGACTGAAAAAAACAGTAGGCAGGTTATTGAACAGGCACTTATAAAAGGAAAAGAAAATCAGTTCAAATTAGTCGACACTATTCGACTTTATCTAGATACCATGATTATGTTAGGTGAACATTTTCAAACAGATATTCAGTATACCTTATTTCGTAATATATTAAGCCAAATCGACGGTAATGAAATGTCGCGAGCCTCACAATTGTATGAACATTTGAATGACTACACACAAAAAGTAATAGGCGATGATGCTACCCATTTCAAAGAAATGATATTTTTGATATCAATTAGTCAGCTACCAGTCGGAGAGGAAGGTGATTTTACTATTGATATGTTACAATTTTTTAAATTTATCTATCCCCAGAAAGTCACCTTTGTGGGGGAGGCGATTTATCAGGAGTTGATAGAATGGGGACGTAAACAGGCATTAGTTAAATATGATTTTCAGGATTTAACGCAACAAGCAATTTATTTATTATTTTTATTTGTCTTAGGACAACATTTTGATACTGATCTAACCTGTTATTGGCTAAACTGGTCTGATATTGCGATGCAGATAAAAGCCAATACTTACACTTTAAAAGATTTAGCTAAAACATTGGCAAAAATAGTTATAGAAGGAGTAGAGTAAATGCCGAATACCCCTCCAATTGCCCCACCTAGCGCCGGTTCAGGTAGAATTGTAGGTAGTTCTATCATACCTTGTGACAAAATAGATATTAAAATTATAGAGGTTGAATGGCTTGAAAGTTATACTAGAGTGTGTCAACAAGATAAGCCAATTCCAAATTGGAAAGTTTGGAAATCATCAACCTCAACGACAACTACGCAAGTCAATTCGGACGATTTTTTCTATCAAGATTGTAGTGATAATCCTGCAGTTTATTTTATTCGCAGCTCCAGTATGGCAAATCACAAAAAAATAAAGCTAAAAGTTAGACTAAAAACAGTCTGTGGTGCAGCACTTCCTATTAGTACATCTGGAAACAAGGCTAAATTAATTCTTTCATTTGGTAACAAAAAATTTATCTCGAACGAATTTAGTTTGCCAGCAAAAGATGATGAAGAATCAGTTATTCTTGAGGGTGATATTGACCAGATTAGTTGGTTAATATCACCGACATTTTCGTTAGAGTACGAAGATAATGGTACAGCTATGACAAAAAATAATCTTTTTTCTGAAAAAATACCACTTGAAGCTTTTGTACTTTATGATGAACCAGCCAAATTTTATAAGAAAGGTGTTTGGGTTGAGGTATTACGTTTTCTATTCAAAAATACAGATATTAATAATGATCAAGACACTGTTGTTTCGGCAGGGAAAATAACTAAATATTGTCATAGTGAACATGGGATGGTATATGAGGCTATAAATGGTGCTAGCAGTTATTTTTTATTTGATTTTCATATACCTTATTTTATGAGTGAGTCAAACCAGGGGAAATTTGAATTAAGGGGATATTTATCGAAGACAAAGTATGGCTTATTCGGTTCTACAACAAAGAGAAATATTGTAAATTGTTATGACCAAGCTGCGGCAGTTCAGTCATTATGTGGTGCATTAGGCATTATATCTAAATGGATTTATATGAAGCCTGTTGGTTATATAAAAACGACAAACCTAGTTGGAATTGGGAGCTGTAATAACCCTTTTTATAAATCTAATAATAGCAATAAAGTTGAATCTAGATTATTTGGTAAACCCGGTGAAGGGACTATACGAATGACATTTGACAATCATGTATTTGTTAGATTAAAAGAAACTGGAATTATTTTAGATGCGACAATCGGTCCTTATCTTGGAGATAAATCAATATTAGAATATGCTAATGAAGTGTTAGATATAAAAGTTAATTTTAAATTTAATCAAAGAATTGCCCAAATTCTTGGCGAGCGGACGCCACCAGAGGAATCTGTTTATCCAAAACCATTAACTGAATTGCCTTTAACACTTGAAGCTATAGAAAAGTCTTTCAAGGGTAAATATAAAGGTCATGAACATACTAGAGGTTATCCTATAAAAGGAGTATCAAAAATTGTTTGGTAAAAAAAATTTATTTATTTTGGGGATGGTTTGTTTTGTTGTTAACTTATCAAATTCATCATTAGCATTAGCCAATATAGCGCCAGAGGAAAATATTATGTCAGCAGTTGTTGTAACAAAAGAAACAATAGAATTAACACAAGAACAATTTTTTTCTCAAGAATTTGGGGGTACATTAAATAAACTAACAAACGCTAATATAAAAGCATATTTAGATTATTTCCAAAACAAAAAAATCATTAAAAATAATAATATAATCAATTTTTCAGATTTTATACAACAATCTGAAGATAAACAAATTAAGCAAATATCATTCGATACACATATAGCTGAAAAGTTATCAGCTGAATCGATAAATGGTAGAAATTATCGAATTGCACAAATAATGGAAAAAGAATATGTTGACAATTTAAATAACAAAAAATTGGCAAAAAGAGTCGTGTTAGGATTGCTCCCCAAAGATAAGGCATCTATGAAAGAGTCAGACCAATTTGTTGAAATTGATATACTACTTCTATTTATAAAAGATGCAAATTTTATGGCTAAATTTAATTTTATTCGCAGTTTAAATATTGATAATTCCTCAGGACGTTTTGCATATAATAAAGGGGAGTTGGGCACTTTTTCCCTTATGAATAAAACGTCAGAAACGGAAGGGAATATTATTGCGCTTTTTCATAATAGTAATTTCAAAATATGGTATGTAAACCTTGTAGAACAAGATGTTATGGAAATTGCTCAATGGATATTTGATAATATTGAGTTTAATTTTGCTGATTAATGCTAATAAAAAGCGGTATGGATTAGAGTATCCAAAATAATAGCAACCGATAAAATTAAAAACTTAATTGCATTTATTTTAAGGATATTTTCTACATTGGTGCAAAACAGTACGATATTTCGCACTATTATCCCAAAATTGAAGAATCCATAGAAAGAAAAAGAAAGAAAAGGAATAAAAAATAGCTGGTTAGTAAGCTAATAGCATTATTAGTCACCTTAGACCCAGTATCATGGTCAAAAAATGGTAAGCAGGCAAAACCGAAAAATGTAAAACGCTGGCTTAATGTGTATGTTGATTATAAAACAGCAAGCTGGCGGCGTACTGATAACTTTATTGCACGGATTGGTGGACCATGGCAAAAATGCCAAAACGCTGATGTGAATATGATAATTAACAGGGATATACTAGGTAATAACATTGATTATGGGCATGCGAACGCAAAAGAGATGTTTGAATTGGAGGGGATTAAAGATGAAGTTATTCAATTATAACTCTATTATATTAGCAACTACGTTATCACTAACGGGATGTTGTTTTTGTAGTGATACAGATACAATAGCAAGAGATTTGACTTACGATAACGTTGTTATATATTGTGAATCGAACCATTATGCATTTTGTGAGGTTTATGCGCAATGTTATCTTGATGTTTTTGATCAATTAAATGTTTATCCGAGCAATCTCTATGGTCTAATAAATTTACCGTTTACAAATTCTTTATCACGATATAAAAAAGTAAGTGCTAAAAATTTTATGGATAATCTTTATTCTAGATTGAAAGAGGAAGAAAAAATAAATAGAGAAGTTATAAGTTTAGATGTTAGTTATCTGTTATATTCCCACAATCAATGTTCATCCATTATTGGTGCAAAGCAGTATGATATTTCGCACTATTATCCCAAAATTGAAGAATCCATAGAAAGAAAAAGAAAGAAAATGAATAAAAAATAGCAAGCTAGTTAATTAAGGTAATATAAAGTTCTCAACTTTTACAACTGAAGGCCTGTTTTATTCGGGTTATAATGCTGAAAAAAACAGAATAGTGAAACTTTTTTGTCTAAATAAGTCACGAGATAAAATATATAAAAATAAATATCTTTTATACATTAAAATATAAAATGGAGGTCAGAAGTGAAATTATTAAGCTATAAAAGTATTATTTTTACAACAACCATAATATTACTTACTGGATGTGGTAATGATTATTTTGCTGTAGAGAAGGAATCAAAAATTGAGATTAATGATAAAATAACTAAATATTGTGAAGCTAACCATTATTCATTTTGCGAAATTTATGCACGCTGTTATAACAATGTTTCTAGCTACTTATTTTTAAGCGCAAAATATAGACTCAAATTTATATCAGAGGCAGCAAGTGATCCCCAATATTCGCCGAATAATACAATGGATATAGTTTATTCCAAGTTAAAAGATAGTGAATCCAAATTAAAAGATGGCGAATCCGAATTAAAAAATAGCAAAGAAGAATCGAAAGAAAACCTAATTTTATATTATAGTTCAGTATTATATCCTCATAATAAATGTTCATCGATTATTGGCGCAAAGCAGTATGATATTTCTCGCCACAATAACATTATTCAAAAATCATTGGATGAAATGCGAAGTTGGGTAATAATTAAAAGAAAAAGGGATGAGTGACAGTACAATAATTTTTAGGCATTGCTTGCGTTATTTACATGAGTTTGAGAAATGCTGTTATTGTAATATCAACCTAAATTATTGGATGATTCAATGATTACTTTGACATTGAGCGATATGATGAAAACATTTACGCTAACGTTTTCTGTAATGTTTTCATCATATTTGAAAGCTTGGCTATACTTAGGGTAATAAACGTGTTTATCCGATGTATTGTGAGTGAAAAGTTAACTTTAGAATAAAGCGTATTCCACTTTGAACTACTGAAAAGTTTGTAAATACCCCATGGGGCATTAAATAATATGACTTCCATTGAAGATAACGCAATGAAACTGGTAAAGTAATTTTCTAGGTGTGTAGTAACTATGATACTATCCACTTTTTAGGTGATTTTTTTGTTAAAAATATTCAGGATTCTATACTGTTTCGTGATTAGTTGAGATTTAGCAGTACTTATTGTGATTTAGTAAAATGGTGGTGATATTTTTTAAAAAATGAAGTTTGAAAAAACTGTTAATTCCTACAAATAAATATCTAAACTATCATTGTTTGGACATAAAGAATGGCTATAAAACGAATTAATCGCTATTTAAGTTTAATTAAATAGCGATTAAAGCCATACAAGATTATCCAAAGACAGGATCCTAAATTGAGGAAATCTAACCGCCATTAAAAATGCTAGTTAAATATGATAAGAATGAACGTTGCTCTTCTTTCGGCATGCTGTGAAGATTTGCTTGGATCAGTGTATCAACTTTTTGGGTTTCGTTTACTAAGCCTAGTTCATTATAAGCATTACGCATTAATAGCAATGCTTTTTTAGTCGAATCGGTATCAGGGAACATCGTTAACATATCTGTCACACGATTAATTACCGCTACATAAGCACCGCGTTTAGTATAGAACTGCGCTATTTTCAACTGATAGCGGGCTAATCTATTTTTCAAAAATACAAGGCGTTTTTGTGCATCGGCAGTATAGTGGCTGTTTGGAAAACTAGATACTAAGTAATTAAAGTCTTTAAATGCAGCAGCTGCATAATCTGCATCGCGGTCTGAGCGATCAACATTAAACCAGCCTTGAATCATATTATCGTCTTGTGCCATATTTGAAATGCCACGCATATAAATAATCCAATCTACATTAGGGTGCGTTGGATTTAATTTTAAAAATCGGTCGATTGAGGCAATCGCTAACGGAAAATCGGCAGACTTGTAGTAAGCATAAATTAAATCAAGTTGTACTTGTTGAGAATAAGGACCAAATGGATAATTTTTGTCCATAGCCTCTAATATAGCAATACTGGATTTAATATTACCATTTTCAAGATCTGATTTCGCTTTGTTATGAAGTTCAATCTCAGGCACATTTTCAACATCAGGTTTAGATGATGTACATCCAATTAACATGCCACTTAAAGCGATAGCTAACAAAGAGTGTAAACGCAATTTCATTCAGTTTTAATCCAAATATAATTAAACATTAAAAGCTATGATTGGTATATAATACTCTAAAACAAAACAGCTTAAAATAGATAAATTACACATGCACGAGTTAAAATTATCAACTGAAATAGAACAAAACCAGCTAGGAATGCGTTTAGATCAAGCATTATCAGCACTTTTCCCTGATTACTCACGATCTAGAATAAAAGATTGGATTGTCAATAATAAAGTCACTGTGAACAATGTGATTGCCAATAAACCCAAAGAAAGAGTACTGGGTGGTGAAAAAATAATAATCAATGCCGAAATTGAAGAAGAAACCCATCACCAACCTGAAAATATAAAACTCGATGTAGTTTATGAAGATGACGATATTTTAGTGATCAACAAACCTCGAGATTTAGTGGTACATCCTGGCGCAGGTAACCCTAATGGTACAGTGCTCAATGCCTTGCTCTACCATTATCCAGAAATATCCCGAGTGCCACGCGCGGGAATAGTGCATCGGCTTGATAAAGATACCACGGGCTTAATGGTTGTTGCTAAAACTATTACTGCTCAAACGCACTTAGTTGAAGCGCTCCAACTACGCGAAATCACGCGCGAATACGAAGCTGTTGCTATGGGTATTATAACCGCAGGTGGCACAGTGGATCAGCCTATCACACGTCATCCAACTAAACGAACTCACATGGCTGTTTTTCCAACTGGCAAACCCGCTGTTACACATTATCGAGTGATGGAAAAATATCGCTTGCACACACGCTTACGCTTAAGACTAGAAACAGGGCGAACTCATCAAATCCGAGTTCATATGGCCCATATTGCGCACCCACTAATTGGCGATCCTCTTTATGGTGGGCGTCCAAGGCCGCCAAAAGGTGCTAGCGACTTATTTATTCAAACGCTTCGTGATTTTGATAGGCAAGCACTACATGCTACCATGTTGCGATTATTCCACCCAATTACAGGTGAACTGATGGAATGGCATGCGCCTATTCCTGATGATATGCAAAAATTGATTCAAGCATTGCAACAAGATACTGAACAACATAAAGATGAACTTGATTGGTGATAAATATGATTAAATCGATTTACCCATATTGGACGGCGCCAAAAAATATTCGTGCCTTTACTACAACACGTAGTGGCGGTGTTAGCTTAGCATCATTTGCAAGTTTAAATATGGGTGATCGAACGGGGGATAACGTAGAAGATGTTGCGGAAAATCGCCGTCGCATTATGCAAGCGGAACGAATACCTAGCGAACCGCATTGGCTAATACAAAGCCACAGCACCTCAGTGCTTGATATCTCACAAATGCCATTACAACCGCCAACAGCTAACATCGATTTGAATCAAACACTTGAAGCCGATGCGTCATATACTAATCAACCCAAACAAGTTAGTGTAGTACTAACCGCAGACTGTATGCCTGTATTATTTTGCACAACAAATGGTGACGAAGTCGCCGCAACCCATGCAGGTTGGCGAGGATTATGTAATGGCATATTAGAAGAAACGGTTAAGAAATTTGCCAGCTCGCCAGCAAATATCATTGCTTGGTTAGGCCCTGCTATCAGTGCCAAAAAGTTTGAAGTCGGTATTGAAGTCAAACAGCAATTTGAAAAAGTCGATAAAAAAGCACAATTCGCGTTCAAATTAATCAATCCTACAGAACAAAAGTACCTAGCCGACCTTTATTTAATTGCTAAACAGCGCTTACAAATGATGGGAATAACGCAAATTTTTGGTGGTGATTATTGCACTTATACTGAACAAGATAAATTCTTTTCGTACCGCCGTGAAAACAGAACTGGCAGAATGGCATCAATGATTTGGTTTGAGTAAAAAGCAATCAAAACAGCTCTTATACTGTCGATGACATGTTTTGATGTCGAATAGGGCACGGCATGAGCCTTTGTAGGCAAAAGCTGTTGATTTTTATAAAAATAAAAACTCCAATAAAATCAATGGTTTTTCTGAATAATTTTTTAAGGGTAAAAAACTTTTTTGGGGTGGAGTTTGGTTTCGGATGTTTTAAGATTTGAGGATATAATAAGCAACTGATGATGGTGTTTAGCAAGGGATTTTATGCGAAATCCTCCTATATTCACATGGTGCAAAATGTGGTCTACTTATAGTTACTCATATCATCCATAATGCTTGGCTTTTCAAAGTCATTTTCGTTACCCTCAGATGTTCAAATTTTTTCGCAAGAATTTAGATCACTGTTGCACTTGAGTTTAACGCACCAGCACTGATTTATTCCTGACAAAATTATTCCCAATCAAGTAAACCTCGCCAAACATCCTTGTTTAGCGTGCTAAACTCGCTTTGCTGGTAGTACATTCTGATACCGAATAAGGCAGGGCGTTAGCCTTTGTCGATAAAAAACCGTTGATTTTTATAAAAAAACAAAATAAAAACTTCAATAAAATCAATGGCTTTTCTGACTGATTTTTAATGGGGAAATGGTTTATTTTGAGGGGGATTTTCGGACGTTTTCATCAATAGCAAGAAGAACAAGTTTTATTGGTAAATGTAAAATGCTCTCAAAATAATGATAATAGAATACTTCATCCCAAGAATTTGTCGATGCAATCAAAACACAAAACACTAGCGATCTAACCTTTCTAAAATTTGTGCTGTTTTTGTAAATAAAATTTACAAAAAACAATCTAAAAATACACAAAAAAGGAGCGAAAAAATTTTAGCAATTATAATTTATTTGATCAAAAAACGGATCGAATAAGCGATATTATACGCAGAATAAGTAATTAATATAAAATAAAACAAAATATTATGTAATAGGAAAAACGTAATGCAGTGTTCTTTTAGTCCTCAGTATTGGCTATTCTTGGTCTTCAATCTTTTAGCTAGTCTCAAAAATTACTTTTATATATGCAATTTAATTAAACCCACAAAATCAAACTTTTCGTTAAGGCAAAAATGGTTATTGTTACCGTGGCTGCTGTTATGTTCATTGACTGCACAGGCACTATCGGCAAAAAGCACGAACATTATAGAGGGTAGTGCGCCGTATTTGACATTCGATGGTGGGCGGACAAAGGCCACAAATATGGATATGTTGTTAAGTATCAAGTTATCAGACGGTCGAGTTTTTACTCCTCAAACAAATACTTCAAGTGCCACGAATCCTATCATGTTACCTAATGTTGGTGAGGGTTTTGCTAACATTGACATGTTTGTGCCAGTTAATACCAATTCAATCGCTTTAAACTCAATTATCGGCCCGCCTAATAATTATTGGCGTGATGATGATGGCGATGGTCAGGGAGTTAATGAGGTTAGTGCGACTGGAGCGCTAACCGTCTCAATTACGGATAAAAATAACCAATTAGTAGCGCGTAATAAGGTATTAACAGTACATGATGCTCCTTATAAAGTAACATTAGCCAATACTAGTGGCACTTTAAGTACACGTTACGGTGTTCCTAATAGTAGCCGCTTTAACACTAGTAGTGCGACCTATTATATTAGCCCAAAGGTATCACCGCAGGTGAGCTTTGTACGTCCTATTTTAGAATATGGTATAGGAGAGAATGCGGGTCCGCCATCCATATGGAATCCTGAGAAGGGTTTTCTCGTCCAGTCCACTAACCCATCATCTTATGATTTAAACTTTCCTACTACTGGGGCACATAATTTGTACTTTGAGTTAGATATTGTTGGTAGTGAACCGTTATCATGGGATTCTGTCACACATAGTGGCATTACTGCAATAATGACGCCTGATCTATCAGGTACAAGCGTACGCGTCACTTAATTGGTCCTCACGCTACTTCAACGGAGTGGAATTCAAGTTCTCCAGGTAATATACTTCGCCCGTCTTTACCTGCAATATTCGAGTTAGTCGACCGAGATAGTGGTGGTAACGCCGTCATCAAGTATGGATTTGTATTAAAGCAGTGGTTCGTCAACCGTGTAACTAAATATGATTCAGCTTCTAATCAAGAAGCTTGGTGTAATAGTATAGGTTATAGTCTGCCTAGGGCAAGAGATTTAACTAATGCGAGTGATTTGTATTGTGATGGCTTCATTGGTGCTACTCCTTCTTCTGCAGATAATTATTACCAGCGCCACATTAATGCTGGCTTTTTCACCGAGTGGGGTAGCATGGGCTCTTACACGAGTGCTAGTTTTACCTACTACGGTTGCTGGACTAGTGACACGGTTGGTAGCTCTCAGTTCGGTGTGCAATCGAACATGGGTGACGTCAACAGGGGCAATCCGAGAAACAATCTTTTTGTTGTTTGCGCTTCGTCCCTTAGACCTTAGTCCTTATTTTTTAATCCATGGGCGTGAGGAGATAGCGCAAATAGGGTTAAGTAGCTAGTGAATGGTTGCATCGTCAAAAGTAAACTTTGAGCTTACGAAGCGGGCGAGTAAACTAAAGCATTTGGTTGCGTAAGCGACCAAATTGCGCAACTGATAATGCAATTTGGCTGTGTTGGCTTGGGGAAAATGGATTATTAGGTTGATATGCGTACTTCAATTGCCGTGGATAAGAATGTGGTTGAGGATAATACCTTTCTGAGTGATTACAGAAAGTGGATAAACCGTCCTGTTGGTAAGCTGATTACAATATCAATATTTACTCTTTTAATTTTCATCATAGAGCAATTTTCCTTTTTAACTATACTATTTTATAGGAAAATCATTACTAAGGGGAAAAAGACCAAAATAGCTAATAAGGTGAAATGTATGAAAGAATATAGTTGGGTTTGGGTTTTTAAGAAAGACGGGGTATCAACGGTATCTGCTGTTTTTTCATCACTTGAAAATGCGGACAATTGGATAAAATTTAATAAATTAACGGGCATTTTAACTAAGATGCCAATAGATATTGGTGGTTATGATTGGTGTATTGAAAATAATGAGCCAATGCTTGAGCACTACCATTATCAAAAAGGTGTTAGATAATCGTCATGTTAAGGTTATTTAGGCCATTGTTATTTAGGAGATTGCAATTTAAGCCATTATAGGCATTAGCAAATATGATAGCTGGTGTAAATATAGTTGGTGTAAATGTTGTAAGGAAAATAACATGCAAGAAGATCAACGTGTTGATAATATGTTGAACTGTGAAGTAAGGTTTTTAGCAACAACCGTTAATTGCTATACCGAAGATGAAGTGCTTATTATTGGGATGGGTAACGATCCTGTATCACCAAATCATTATTTGATTCTTTCTAGATTTGATGATGGTGAAGTAGATAAGTCAATAGGCATTCAAACACATCTAACTGAAATGGAAATATCTAGTGCAATTAACAGTATTGTGTTGAAAGCCAATATACTTACTATAGCAATAAATAAGCATAAAGTTGATGAAGTGAAAGCAAAAAAAATAGTGATTGAATTTGGCCAAATAGATCAAACTTTGTTAATAAAATATATTAACGATATTTTTCTTAATAGTTCAGTAAAAGTAATGATTAATAGATAAAAATTAATAGTTTTTTGGCAAATTTTATTGGTATTAAAAAAACAGGTATTAACGATAATTGCTGGAAATTATTGCCTTATTATTCAATATTTACTCAATACTATTAATAATTATAATCATGTTTGTATTTCGCTGAAATTGGCACAATTGCCTCACGATTATTTGATAATACTGATGTTTTAAGAGAGTTTTAATTATCAATCACGTTATTTTTAGGTAATTGAGGCGCTTTATCATATAGTTTGTAATCAATAAGATAAGATCCCCAAAAATTACTTTTAATGGTTACCAATAATTTTTTAGGGTAAATATCAGCGTCATTTTTTTTTGTAAATGGTAGAAAAAATTTTTTTGATGTATATGGATCATGAATTTTTATACCGTTAGCGTAGCGATGATAGTGCCGTTTTTGGGGCCCCGGTGTTGTAATTTCATAATCTGTCAAATAATTATATGTATTTCCCGGGTAGAGATGAACTAAATTGATTGGTAGGCAAATTGTAATAAAAATCGAGCATAGAAAAAATTGAAAAAAATGCCCTAGCAAGAATTTAATTCTTTCCCACCGTGGTATGGGAACTTTCACCGCAATTAAATTTGGTTTAGTCATTAAATAAAAGAAGAGAGCGATAATAAAACTAATTACTATCGAAAAAATGCAGTAACTAGTATTAAAAAAATCTGAAAGAATTGTTTCCCTACCTACTTTGAATGAGTAATAAATCCAGTTAATGACTAGTAAAATATAAAAAGCAATCATTATAATTTTATATACAGCATTATATCGAAATCGAATATTTCCATCGCTAGAAAGTGGCTTAAAGGTTTTTTTTTGAATGTTATCAATAGCATCAATACGATAATTTTTAAATTTTTGTTCCATAAATTTTCACGACTTATTTTAATCTATGTATTTTAATCTATGTTTATTCAGCTAAATTCCCATCATTTTCCATTTCTAATTCAATCTTGTTAATGGCTTGTTCACAGCGGTAGATGCGGTTATCAAGCGCAGCAATTTTGCTTTGGTTGATCACATCAGGTGATAATTCTAGTTCATATTTCATCTCTTGTAATCGACGTAAATAATCTAAATGGCGCATGTGTTTTTGGGCTAATGTTTCTTCAAAAATGTTTTTTAGATCTTTGCGACGTAAGTTGTGGGTAGCAAGTTCGCGTGTTAGGGCGGCAATTTGGTTGACTAATGTGTCTGATAAAAAGGTGATTTGTTCAACTTTTTCTGATTTGATATTAGCCATTAACGCTTGATATGTTTGTTTGATCTTTGCAAGATAAAAGGCTTTGTCTGTGACAATGTTATTGGTTTGAAATAATTGTTCGTCAAAATAAGGCTCTTGATATTGTTGTTCGTTGGCTAAACTGATTTGCTGTTCAAGTCGGTCAATTTGATTTTGTAGAGTATTAATTAAATCTGCCATGGATATTAGCCTTTATCATAAGGTGAGTTATCATTATCTTGACCAAAATAGTCGCCTAAATGTTCTTTTGCAAGTTTGATCAGTTTCATAAATTCTTCAAACGTTAATTTGTTGACTTCAGGGCTATTCTCAGCGACGATTTTTTTCGCAACTAATTTTGCTTTTAACTGGTTATAGCAATCAATTAAATTAAGAGGGAGTGGTGATAGCGCTCGTTTACCTAGCCAATATATCCCTTGTAGCGGTAAGCTTAAAGTAAATAGTACGGTTATTGCTGTTACCGCAATTTGTGCTGGCATGTAATATTGCCAAACTAGCAAACCAATAACGATTGGTGGTAAGTATTTGCTTGTAGTTTTTATGTAGTTAATGATTTTTAATTCAGGAAATGAATATGCTAATTGTTTATCTGTCGGGCAAAGCTTTATATATCGTTGACCTGCTTTAAATGTGCTTATTACATTCATATTTTCCCGATTCCTCGACATTCACTTGTTATTATCTTAAAATAGTACCATTCAAATTGGGGACTCTCATTATTCTATCTCAAAAAGTAAGATACCAGAAGTCACCTTAGCGTAGTCACATTGATTTTAAATCATGTGCTTAGTTACCAATTTTGATTGGTATATATCTTTTTATTCAATCTATAGGAATTACTATGTCATCAAGTAATAACGCTCTTGTTCTTAATTGCGGAAGTTCATCATTAAAATTTGCTATTATTAACCCTGAAAACGGTGATGAGTTTCTTTCTGGATTAGCCGAATGTTTTAACCTGCCTGATGCACGCATTAAGTGGAAACTTGATGGTGTTAAAGGTGAAGCATCTTTAGGTGCAGGCGCTGCACATAGTGAAGCAATTAAATTTATCGTTAATAGTATCTTCCCACAAAAACCAGAATTATTAGATAGTATTAAGTCTATTGGTCATCGTATTGTTCATGGTGGCGAAAAATATACCCAGTCAGTTGTTATTGATGATTCAGTATTAAAAGGAATCGAAGAAGCATCTGCTTTTGCGCCGTTACATAATCCTGCACATTTAATCGGTATTCGTGAGGCATTTGAGGCTTTTCCACACTTAAAAAATAAAAATGTGGCTGTGTTTGATACTGCATTCCATACAACTATGCCGAAAGAAGCTTATTTATATGCTCTTCCTAATGAGCTTTATACTAAGCATGGCGTTCGTCGTTATGGTGCGCACGGTACTAGCCATTATTATGTTAGCCGTGAAGCTGCAAGATTATTAAATAAACCTGTTGACCAAACGAATGTGATCACTTGTCATTTAGGTAATGGTGCATCAATTACTGCCGTTAAAAATGGTGAATGTGTTGAAACTTCAATGGGGTTAACGCCACTCGAAGGTTTAGTTATGGGTACGCGCAGCGGTGATATTGATCCTGCTATTATGTTCTTCTTACACGACAATTTAAAAATGTCAGTTGCCGATATTAACAATCTTTTAAACAAAAAATCAGGTTTATTAGGTTTGACAGGTGTAAGCAGTGACTGCCGTTATGTCACCGATAATTATGATACTAATGAAGATGCCAAAAATGCTTTAGATGTTTTTGTTCATCGTTTAGTGAAATATATTGGTGGTTATGCAATGTTATTAGACGGTCGTTTAGATGCTATCGTCTTTACTGGCGGTATTGGGGAAAATTCTGAAGAAGTTCGTCGTATGGCATTACAAAAATTAAGCATTCTTGGCTTTGAACTTGATCAAGAGCGTAACTTAGCTGCGCGTTTTGGTAAAGGTGGAACAATTACTAAAGATGGTTCAGCTATTGCGATGGTAATCCCAACTAATGAAGAGCTTGTTATTGCTCAAGATGCTGCGCGCCTAACTGCGTAATAAATATTTAAAACCGCCTAAATGGCGGTTTGTTTTTTATATAAAAAGAATTAAGAGGTAACAATTATGTCTCGTACTATTATGCTCATTCCTACTGGTACCAATGTTGGATTAACGGGCGTGAGTCTTGGTGTTATTCGAGCTATGGAGCGTCAAGGTATTAACTTAAACGTGTTCAAACCAGTAGCACAACCTAGAGCGGGTGGCGATGCGCCAGACAATACCACAACGTTAGTTAGTCATAACACTTCAATCCCAACACTAAAACCGCTTAAAATGAGCCATGTTGAAAACCTATTAGGTTTAAATCAACAAGATGTGTTAATGGAAGAGATCGTAGCCCTTTATGCCGAAAACACGAAAGGTGCTGATGTTGTTTTGGTTGAGGGTATTGTACCCACGTCTGATTATCCTTTTGCTAATGAACTCAATAATAATATCGCTAAAACGCTTGGTGCCGAAATTATTTTTGTGGTCAATATGGGCAAAGATACGCCAGAGCAACTTAGAGATCGCATTGAAATTGCTCGATCTAACTTTGGTGGCATTAAAAACGAAAAAATCGTTGGTGTGATTGTTAATAAAGTTAATGCGCCAGTTGAAGAACAAAGCCTTGCTCGTCCTGATGTTGCTGAAATTTATCACACTCCTAAATTTGATGATAAAAAAATCACTATCGATGATTTAAATGCACATAGCCCATTGCCAGTACTTGGATGTATTCCTTGGAATATGGATTTAAGTGCTTGTCGTTCTATTGATATTGCTAAACATTTTGATGCAAAAATTATTAATGAAGGCGATATCAAAAACCGTCGAATCAAACATATTTCTTTCTGCTCACGTAGTGTGCCTAATATTATTAGCCATTTACAACCTAATGCACTGTTAGTGACTTCAGCTGATCGTGCTGATGTATTAGTTGCTATTAGTTTAGCTGCCATGAATGGTGTGGCTATTGGTGGTGTGCTTTTAACGGGCGGTTATGATATTGATGAAAAGATCGCAAAATTATGCCAACCAGCTTTTGATACAGGTTTACCAGTATTTACTGTGCAAACTAATACTTTCCAAACATCTATTAATTTACAGCAATTTAATTTAGAAATTCCAGTTGACGATAAAGAGCGAATGGAAAGCACACAAAATTTTGTGGCTGATCATATTGATGCAAATTGGATCAAATCATTAAATGAAGTGATTAATTCTGCTCGTCGCTTATCTCCACCAGCTTTCCGTTATCAATTAACAGAGCTTGCACGTAATGCTAAGAAAGTGGTTGTATTGCCAGAAGGGGATGAACCAAGAACGGTTAAAGCAGCCGCAATTTGTGCTGAGCGTAATATCGCTAAATGTGTATTAATAGGGAATCCGGACGAAGTGCGTAAAGTTGCCGCTTCACAAGGCGTAACTTTAGGGCAAGGTGTTGAAATTGTTGATCCTGAATTAATTCGTGAAAAGTATGTACCTCGTTTAGTTGAATTACGTAAAAATAAAGGCATGACAGAAGTAATTGCTCGTGAGCAATTAGCTGATAACGTAGTACTTGGTACAATGATGCTTGAAGCAAATGAAGTTGATGGTTTAGTGTCAGGTGCTGTGCATACAACCGCTAATACTATCCGTCCACCATTACAATTAATTAAAACTGCCCCAGGTAGTTCACTTGTTTCATCAGTATTCTTTATGTTAATGCCAGATCAAGTGTATATTTATGGTGACTGTGCAATTAATCCAGATCCAAATGCACAAGAGCTAGCTGAAATTGCGATTCAATCAGCTGATACAGCAATCGCTTTTGGTATTGAACCACGCGTTGCGATGATCTCTTACTCAACAGGTAGCTCGGGTCAAGGTGCTGATGTTGAAAAAGTGAAAGAAGCAACTCGCATTGCTCAAGAAAAACGTCCGGATCTTATGATCGATGGTCCATTGCAATATGATGCTGCGGTAATGCCAGATGTAGCAAAATCGAAAGCACCAAATTCACAAGTAGCAGGTAAAGCAACAGTATTTATCTTCCCTGATCTTAATACAGGTAATACGACATATAAAGCTGTACAACGTTCTGCGGATCTTGTTTCGATTGGTCCTATGCTACAAGGTATGCGTAAACCTGTGAATGATCTGTCTCGTGGTGCATTAGTTGACGATATTGTCTATACCATTGCATTAACCGCAATTCAATCAGCGCAAGAACAAAACGCTGCAAAATAAGTTTAGCAAAACGTTCTAACTATAGATAAAAGGTGATGTAATATCACCTTTTTTAATTAAATTTAGTCAAGTAATGAGCTTTAACAGCTTGAGTTATAACGATTTAGTTTTAAAGTATTTTGTTCTAGAAATTTGAGACAAAGTCTTCAAAAACTTATTTTAAGTCAAGTTGATGCATTCAAAGTTGATAAAAACAATAAATAATAAAAATTTATAAATGATTTTATCCCTTCATGTTGGTTTTTAATAGTGTTAATAACATTTCCATAAATTGTTCTTTATCACCTTGTAATGTTGAAAAAAAATCTTTATCTATTTGTTCAACCAAAGGTACAGTTTCATTTGCTTTATTCAATCCTTTTTGTGTTAATTGAATGGATTTTGCTCGACTATCTTTAATTGAGCAAGAGCGTTTTATATAATCTTTTTTTTCTAAATTCTCTAATATTTGGGAAATTGTCATCACATCGATATTTGTTTTATTTGATAAAATAACTTGTGTTATTTCGTCTGGTTGCTGTGATAGATAAGCAAGCGTTGCAAGCACTATAAATTGAGGATGAGTGATAGACTGTTTTTTCAAGCAATTTTTGATATTCGTATGCCAGGACGAATAAGTTTTCATAAAAATAAAACCAATAGATTCAGAATCAGTTTGGAATTGAGTCAAAAACTTATTGTCCTTTGTCATAATTTACCCTTCAACTAAGCCATTTAATTTGTAAGTTTTATCTATAATATCATCTGAAATCTGTTTTATAAAATCATAGGATGCTTTAGTATCCATTTTTGGATCCGGTTTTAGAGAAATTTCTGATTTTAATGCATATTGATTATGCGATATTTCAATAATTTGATGTGAGAAAAACAGTAAACCTATTTCAGGCATATCAAATTGTTCTGTAAATTCTTGCTCATCAATAATCTTTGATAAAGTCACTTCCATTTCCGGTATATTTTGTAATTTGAAAATACCTTTAGACCCTGTTTTTAAGTCACCAAATATACGAAAGTCTTCAAGATCAGTTTCCCATAATTTTCTTAAATTAAGATCAGTATAGTATTGCCAAATTTGAGTTGGTTTAGCTTTGGTTGGTAATATGAAAGAAATTGAAATGGTATTCATAGTGTCTCCTTTTAATAAGTTATCTTGTCATAAGTTTGCTTATTATAAGTTTGCTTATTAATTAAGTAAAGAAAATTCAAGTTTTTGATTTGTTGACTTATTACAAGGTTAATTTGATGACTAGATATTGGACTTTGTAATAAGATGATTTCAAAATTATTAATAATATAAAATATTTATAATTGTTTTTAATTAATACTCTCAATTTAATTGGTAAATGGTACAATATCAGCCTAATTTTGTATTAGTTCATAGTTTAGGAATAAAATTGATGAAAAAAGACATCCACCAGCAGCGTATTTTAATTCTTGATTTTGGTTCGCAAGTTACCCAATTAATTGCTCGCAGAATTCGTGAAATTGGTGTGTATTGTGAACTTTGGCCGTGGGATGTATCAGAAGAAAAAATTAAAAAATTCAATCCTAAAGGTATCATTTTATCCGGTGGACCAGAAAGCACTACCGAGCAAAATAGCCCACGAGCACCTGAATATGTTTTTAATGCTGGCGTACCTGTACTTGGGATCTGTTATGGTATGCAAACGATGGCAATTCAAGTAGGGCAGGGGGGACAAGTTACCGCTTCTAATCAGCGTGAATTTGGTTACGCGAAAGTTGATCTTGTTGCAAAATCTAAATTAACTGAAGGCATTTTAGATAGTATAAGCGATGCGGGTACTGAGCAACTTGATGTTTGGATGAGTCATGGTGATAAAGTCACATCATTACCCGATACTTTTACCTTAATCGGTCAAACAGAAACTTGCCCATATGCGATTATGGCAAATGATGAAAAACAGTTTTATGGTGTGCAATTCCATCCAGAAGTCACTCATACAGTGAAAGGCTTTGAACTATTGCAACGTTTTGTAATTGATATTTGCCATTGTGAAAAATTATGGACGCCATCTTCAATTATTACCGATGCGGTAGAGCGTATAAAAGAGAAAGTTGGCAAAGATAAAGTACTACTAGGCTTATCTGGCGGTGTTGATTCATCCGTTACTGCGTTATTATTACACCAAGCAATAGGTGATCAGTTAACGTGTGTTTTTGTTGATCATGGTTTATTACGTTTAAATGAAACACAACAAGTAATGGACATGTTTGGCGATAAATTTGGTTTGAATATTATCGCGGTTAATGCTGAAGAGCGTTTTATGACTGCATTAAAAGGCGAAGTTGATCCTGAAGCTAAACGTAAAATTATTGGTCGTGAATTTGTTGCGGTATTTGATGAAGAAGCAGCAAAATTAAAAGATGTAAAATGGTTAGCTCAAGGTACAATCTATCCTGATGTTATTGAATCTGCTGCTGCCGATACAGGTAAAGCACATGTGATCAAATCACACCATAATGTTGGTGGCTTACCTGAAGATATGAAAATGGGCTTAGTTGAACCCCTACGAGAATTATTTAAAGATGAAGTACGTAAAGTGGGCTTAGAGCTGGGCTTGCCTTATGATATGCTTTATCGCCACCCATTTCCAGGCCCAGGTCTTGGCGTTCGTGTGCTTGGTGAAGTAAAAAAAGAGTATTGTGACTTATTACGCAAGGCCGATGCTATCTTTATCGAAGAACTTTACAAAGCCGAGTTATATCACAAAGTAAGCCAAGCGTTTACCGTATTTCTACCGGTACGCTCTGTTGGTGTGATGGGCGATGGGCGTAAATATGATTGGGTTGTTTCACTGCGTGCCGTTGAAACTATCGACTTTATGACAGCTCATTGGGCTCATTTACCTTATGACTTCTTAGGACGCGTATCAAACCGTATAATCAACGAAGTCAACGGTATATCGCGTGTTGTGTATGATATAAGTGGAAAGCCCCCTGCGACGATAGAATGGGAGTAATTGCAATCCATCTTATAGGATCTTATTATAGTCTTTTTTATTAATATTAAGCCTTGTATAACAAGGCTTCAGATTGATGACAAAGAACTCGCTTTTTGGCGAGTTCTTTGATCTAATAGAGAGGAGTCCACTATAAGAGAAGTTCTTCTATGCTAAAAAAACCAACTCCAGCGACACCAGAAAAAATAGAGCAAATCTCACTAGATGCGCTTGTCCCCCAAAATCATCTTGTTCGTAAAATAGCTAAAGTCATTGATTTTGAATTTATTCGAGAAGCGGTAGCACCACTTTATTGCCCGAATAACGGTCGTCCGGCAGAAGATCCGGTCAGACTGTTTAAAATCATGCTATTGGGGTATCTTTTCGGTATCCCCAGTGAACGTCGTCTGGTTCAGGAAATTCAGGTCAATTTAGCTTACCGCTGGTTTCTGGGAATGGGATTAACCGAAAAAGTGATTGACGCCTCAACACTTAGTCAAAATCGTCGCCGTCGGTTTAATGACAGTGAAATCTATCAACAGATTTTTGATAATATTGTTGAGCAGGCCATTGCCAAA